>PWPN01000071.1 GCA_003557125.1 Phycisphaerae bacterium
CGGCGACGCATCGAGCACAGATTGAAGGCCTTGGCGAAGCGTTGGCGGCGCTTGCCGCCAAGATACCGCCCAGTCGCACCGCGGACGAGGGTCTCATACTCCTTCCGGCCATCTGCGCCACCACTCACGGCGACCAAGTGCAGGTTCTTGGCCAAGCGTTCTGCGTACTTGTTTCCAAGCTCGATTCCGATCAAGCTAGCGCCGCTATGAAAACAGTCCTTGAGGCGTTGGCATCCAATGACGCCTCACCTCGAGCGGAGCAGAAAGAGGTTTTGTGCAGGGCGCTCTTCGCTTTTCCCATTGCCCCTTCTCGAGTACAAGCAGATTGGGCCGTGCAGGCCATTGTCAGTGCCATCAGCGTCTCGCCTCGTCCGGCACGAGTAGAATCGCTCAGCCGGGCCCTTTCTGAAGTACCCTTAGAGCCGAGTCACAACCAGTTGCAGGGCGTGATGAAATGCATCATCGATGCCTTGAATCGATCACCGAGGGCGGATCACATAGCAGCTTACTGCAGGTCACTCTCTACGTTGCCAGCAATGCTCGCGCAGGATCAAGCGGAAGAGGTCTTTCAAGTCGTCCTCGACGGCATCAAGGTAGCTAGGCAACCGGACCAATTGAAGTTTCTCGCTGAGGGGCTCGTGGTGCTTGTCGATGCGGATCGTGACCCATCGCATTGTGTCCGCATGATAAGTGCTGCGCTGGGTCAACCGCACATTGCGGTGATCGAGTGTCGGTGCTCGGTCCCGGATTGGAACGAAGTCTCCGCCGACTCGCGCGTGCTCGCGACTGCGTTACACCACTTCGCCCACCGGCTGCCTCCCCGCCCGACATTCTGGGATCTGATGGTTCTGTTCGTCCGGGATTTTTGTGATGCTGTTGATTGTGGCCTGAATCTGGCAATTGATAACGGTTCTGGTCAGCCGTGCTGAGCATTTGAACTCGTTTGGCGAGGCAGTGCTACCGGTCAGAGGCGTTGTCGTCGGATGAGGGCTGGCAGATTCCGATAGCTCCAGCGCGCGCAAGTTCTAACGAGATCCCACATGGGAACGCTTGCCCGTTTCCCGGGTAACCGTAGACCGATTGATGGGGCCATGGTCCGGTGCAGAACTGTACAGGGCATTGCAGTGAACATGGCACATTGTTGTTGGCGTGGAGCCTGTCGCAGGGAGAGGGTACATCGCCACTGCAGAGCTGAGCGGAGGAGTCTTTATCTGGGCGTGAGGCCGTAGAGAAGCATTATGTAGACCGCATGTACGGCCCGAATCGGTATTGTATCTGGGACGTGCATATATATGGCGTCCTAGTTGTCCTCTCCGATGATTCGATCCATCCCATCAAAGCCGAGGTTAGCGACCGTTCTTTGGCGCTTTTCGTCGACGTGCGCATAGCGATCGAGCGTGCTATCCGATTTGTGGCGCATGAGGTCACGCACGGTGCGGCGTTCGGCATCTCGGTCGAGGAGGCGGGTGGCACGGGCGTGGCGCAACCAGTGCGGACTCATCTTGCGCATTTTCTCTGCGTTCTCCCAGTCGCCGGCGTCTTCGAGGCGATCGGCGCTTTCGCGCGCGATTTCTATGACGATGTTGTACGCCTGGCGCGTGGTGATGGATCGGCCACCGTTGAGTGTGAGTATCAATGGCCAGGTGTCGTCCTCGCGCGGTATCTCGGGCTGGATGTCATTGAATCGCCGATAGGTCGCCGCCGCCTCGAGAAGCTCCGGTGGGGCAGGGACATGATCGCCCTGTCCGCCTTTCGCGATCTCGGAGGGGACATGGAAGACGTATGAGGTCACGCCGTTGCGGGTCCTGCGCTTGAATTGGCCGAATCTGCTGTTGGCGGCTTCATCGATTCGCAGCGCTAGGGCATACAGGAGGGTCAGAACCCAGCGCTGGCGAACGATGCGTGCCTGTGCGAAGCGCCGAGTATCCGTAGGTGCGCGTTCTTCCTGGATGCGGACGGTTTCCCACAGGGCATCCCACATCTCATCAGTGATGTGCCGCTTGTCACTGTCTCGCAGGCTCTCGGTCGGAGTGCGGCCTTTAGGGATTGATTGGTTGTAGGGGTTCACAAGGCAGCGTCCTTGTTCGACGGCGTAGTCGAAGAAGCCCCTGATCACCCGATTGTTCCGCTGCACCTCGGCTTCACGCAAGGGTCCCTCGAACTGCTTGTGCGGTTCAGCGCCGCGGCGCTTCTTCTTGCCGACCCAATGTTTGGGCGGTGCCCGCATGAAGTCCATGTACGCATGTACGTCTTCCCGACGGAAGTCTGCGAGGGGCCACCCTTGGCGATACTCCCTGTACCAGCGCAGGAATCGCAGGAAGATCATGCGGTAGAGACGCAGTGTCGTGGGCGACAGGTTTCTGGAAGATTCGAGTTCCCGCAGGTAAAGGGCCGCGATCCCGAGATCCGTGTTGGCGCGTGCGGTCGGCGTTCTCGCCGCGAATACTCGACGGAGGTCGTCGGGAATCTCCTCGAGTGATTGCTCCGGAGAGGACTCGTTCGGTCGCAGATCGGAATTGGCCATCTTTGTGAGAGCCTCGTGTACCTAGTGCCGCATTGTGCGCAGGATTCGTGGCAGGCGGCCGGGCCGTGCCCACGAACCAGCCTGAGTCGCTAAGTTCCCAGAGGATTCCACCGGTCGTGACTGCGCATGGAAGGCGCATTCACCGACACTGGGCGCGGAATCCGATGGGCTCAGCGTTTGCTGTGCCAGACGATCGGCAGCCTTTCCAAGAGTCACGATAAATCATCTTTTGTACGCATAATCAATGACTTAATTGCGCGTTCATGAGGATGCTGTGATTAACCGGTCACAGAAGTCTGGCGAAATTACGAGCGAAATGCAAGTTTCGAAATGCGAAACCACACGCATCTGTGTCAGAATCAGCCTGTCTCCGCCCGATGCCGCGTGTGACTGCGATTTCGCGCGGTATGGCCCTGGAGGGATGCGCAATGGCTCGACCGCCCAACATTCCCAAGGAACACCTCTATTTCACGATGGATGCGATCGCCGCGGTCTACGGGCCGGACGGCGTCACGCCGACGCGGATTCGCGCGGCCGCCGGCGACGACGCGGGCAGCAACGCACGCCTGCAGAAGGTCATCGAGGAGTACGGGAACGACCGCAAGCGTGCTGCGGCGCAGCAGGATGTCGAAGAGTCCGAGGTGGACTCCTATCTACAGGTCGCCGCGCGCATCGGGATCGAGCGGGTTGCCGCGACCCTCTACGAGCGCGTGGTAGAGGTCGTCGTCGAGGACAGGAAGGAGCTCGCGGCGAAGGCCGCAGCTTGCCAGCATGATCTGGATGAGGAGCGTGCCCGGACAGAGGTTCTGGAAGCCCGCCTGGAGGCGGTCGCCGCCGCCCTCGCCTGCGTGGAAGGGGGCTCGGAAGAGCCTTGGCCGGATACGCCTGAGGCCGGGCGCATTAAGGCATTGGCGGACGAGCGCGCCTCGGAACTGGACACGGTGGTGGCGCTGAGGGGGGAACTCGAGGAACGCGATCGCGCCGAGGCGGCGCACCACAAGGAGATGCAGGGTCTCCAGGAGGAACTGGCCGCAGCGAAGACCCGGACCCAGGAAGAGCGAGCGGCGCGGGAACGTGCGGAAGCCTCACACCAGCATTCTGAGTCGGCCCGTTCCGACCTGGAGGCAAAGCTCGCCCAAGAGAGCCAGCAGGCGCAACAGGCCCTCGAGGCACTACGCGAGGAGCATCGCGCCGAGATCAGCGCCCTGCGGACCGAGCACGAACGACGCGAAACCGCGCTCATCGAAGAACGCGACCGCGTGCGGGAGCGAGTGGACGTGGTCGCAGAAGAGCGAACAGCCCAGGCGCATCGAGCCGAAACGGCGGAGCGTGATGCCACTCACGTGAAGGCATCGCTCGAGGAGGCGCGTGAGCGAATCGCCAAGCTCGAGCAGGCGCTTGGCGAGGAGCGTGACGCCAGCGCGAAGGTACGAGCGGAGCTTTCAGACTTCTACCGGGACTACCGTGCCCTCAGCGAGAAGCACACGGCGCTCGCCGACCGGTTTGCCCAACTCTCGGACGAGGACGCCGACTCGTGAGCCTTCTGCCAGTTCCGAGTGTAACTGCGCGCGCGACGGCCGACCGTCGGAGCTGAGTGCGCTCCCTGGCCCAGCCCGGCGCCGATCCAGCCCACACTCTCCCTTCCCGTTCTCCTGAAGCCTGCTATCGCGGAGCCCCACCCAGCACAAAGAACTGGTGATCTCCCCTGGCCGCTGTTGCTCTGCTTTTCAGCTCATCCATCATTGCGTGGTGACGGGCTTTGACCTGATTCCGGTAAGCCAGCTTCAACTCCTCCTTGACGTCATCCCGTGCTAAGAGAAGAGTATCTTTGATATCCTCTTCCATCCTCACGCCCGTTGTCCGCCTCTGGACCTCTAGTATGGCGGCCTCGGCAGCCGCCATTACGCCAATGCCCGGAATGCCCCCAGCAAGCGGTACGCTTCTGCGTGCAAGTGTCCTACCAAAATTCCCCCACCGCTGTGCAATAGCCTGTTGGATCTGTGATGAGTTTTGGACAACCCGGCCTGCAATGCTTGACTGATTACCTCCCCTGAGAAACAAACTTCCCCCGGCAGCGGCATAGACTCCCAACTTCAAGAATTCATCTCGGCGAAGGGCTGCCAACGAGGATTCGAATCCGCTCTTCAGCTCCACAGTGAGCCTACTCGATCCGCCATCTTGCAAATCATCGGTACCAGTATCGGACTCATATCGGTCGAGCAGTGCCGTTTCGACATGCTCACGCATGTTGTCGAATCCCGACTCCATCTGACTGTCGAGCTGTGCTTCGAGTTCACGCATGCTGTCTGAAAACGCATCACCATCCAAGACCAGTTCTTCAAAGGTTCGCTCGAAATGCGCCTCGAGACCGCCTGTAACAACTGAATATAACCGAAACGTGGACGCTGGAAGGGTGTAGTACCACTCGACGTAATCCGGAACTCGTCCTACCGCCTCGTCAAAGAGTGCATCCACATTGGCTTCGATCTCGATCTCGATGTCTGAGGCCAGCCGTTCATGTTCTTTTGAAATTTGTTGCGTAAGGGCATCGTTAAACTCAGGGATCTCATCTTCGGCGAGCTGAATCACCTGGCCTTGAACGACCACTTGAATCACTGGGTGGTCACTACGGTCCGAGGTGAGGTGGATCACTGCTTGGAGCACAACGCCGACAGCGAGGACCGCGAGGAACGCCATTATGCCGATGCTCGGAACGGAAACACCGCGATCGTGAGCCTCGTCGACACGATGGCTCTCCTCGCTCTCCACCACCTCCGTGTCGTCTTGCGTGTTCTGCTCGTCAGCTTGCGTCATCGCCACGGTTCCTCATCCAGAAATCGATACCGAGCAGCAGTCTGGTGAATGCCCAGGCGTACGCCGTGCTCAATATCAGAAGGAACACGATCCAGACTCCAAC
>PWPN01000038.1 GCA_003557125.1 Phycisphaerae bacterium
CTCCCGCCACCATCCCTATTAGATGGCATCGCCGCATTTTTGTTATCCGGAACCGATCATTCATATTTCCACCAGTTTGGGCCGATAACTCTGTGATCCGCCATGAGAGGTCGGCTGGCGGAGCCTTACCAGGTCGTACCTCGGAATGTCAGAACGACCGAAGGATTGCTATTGAGCGTCAGTCACCCTTCAACCAAGGGCTAACAATATGACTTTCCACGATGTTCCCGCTGAGCGTCTCTGGTACCGCTTTCGTAAAACGCGAAATGCACGTTACAGGCAGGCCCTCGTCGATCATTACACGCCCGTCGTTCAGATGCAGACCGCTTTCTGGGCGTATGGCTTCGAAAGTTACCTGCCCGGCCGCGACATGACATCCACCTATGACGGGCTGTCCGAACCCGCACGCGAGCGGTTCTTCCTTCCGTTCGTGCCGCCCGCGAGCCAGGCTGTCAACGCGGAACCCCCGCCGTCGCCCTGACCAGCCCGCTGGAGATCACAAAAAAGCAGCATCTACCGGCCCGAAGACCGGAACGATGCTGCTCAATGCGATACGGATCGCGCCTCTCCTCTCGCGCAACCGAGGAAAGGCCTTTTACTTCATTTCAGTGGGTTTTTCATCATCGGCCAGCACGCGCTGGATTGCGCTGCGGATCACGGTGATCTTGACGTTGGCCGACTCGTCGACCTTCAACGTCACTTCGTTCTCCCCTGCTGACACGACGGTTCCCAGAATTCCGCCGATCGTCATGACGCGGTCGTTCTTACCGATCGCAGCCAGCATATCCTGGCGTTTTTTCTTTTCCCGGCGGTTACCGCTCAACACGATGCCGTAAAAAACCACGAGCATCAGGATCAGGCCGATCCAGATCTGCTGTCCACCGCCTTGAGCTACGATAAACGTGCTTGAAGCATCGATCACTGGTCAGACTCCATGTCCCACCCCGTGGAGACGCCTACCTTATCCCTTACCCTTCCCACGCCGTCAGTCCGTCTTTTTAACCGCTCATCGTCTTGTTCGTTTCGGGCTGACCGGATTGTCGCAGCCAGCGTCGGGCGCTGCCGCGATCGGGAATTCGCCCAACATCGTCGCCCAATCCCCTGTTGGAATCAAGTCCCGCAGCCGGGCCATGAACCGCTGGAAGAACCAGAGGTTGTGAATTGTCAGCAGGATCGGCCCGAGCATTTCCCGAACGATGAACAGGTGGCGCAGATACCCTCGGCTGTATCTCAGGCAGGTCGGGCACGTGCAGTCGGCTTCGAGAGGCTCTTCGGAACGGCGAAACTGCTCGTTCCGCAGCTTCATCGTGCCGGTCGCGGTGAACGCGCAGGCGTTGCGGCCGTTGCGTGTCGGCAAGACGCAATCGAACATGTCGATTCCCGACCGCACAGCCGCCAGGATGTCCCGCGGGGTTCCCACGCCCATGAGGTAGCGCGGCCGATCCGCCGGCAGCGCAGGCACGACAGCCTCGAGCACGCGCACCATCTCCGCGTGCGTCTCGCCGACCGACAGCCCGCCCACCGCATAGCCCGGAAAATCCAGCTCGATGAGCCGTTCGGCGCACATGAGCCGAAGCTCTTCGTAAGTCCCGCCCTGAACGATCCCGAACAGGGCCTGGTCATCCCGCTGATGGAGTCGGCGGCACTGCTCGGCCCATCGGAGCGTCCGTTCGACGGCCCCGGCCGCCCGCGCGTGGTCCGCGTCGCCCGGCGGGCATTCGTCGAAGGCCATGATGATATCGGCACCGAGCCGGTTCTGGATCTCGATGACCGAAGCCGGCGTGAGTCGGACTTCCCGGCCGTCGACATGGCTGCGGAAGGTGACGCCTTCGTCGGTGACGCGGTTCAGCTCGGCCAGCGAGAAGACCTGATAGCCGCCGCTGTCGGTGAGGATCGGCCCGTCCCAGGCCATGAACCGGTGCAGGCCTCCGAATTCCGCGATCAGCTCGGCCCCCGGCCTCAGGTGGAGGTGGTACGTGTTGGCCAGGACGACCTCGGCACCGCTGGCACGCACCTGATCGGCCTGGATGCCTTTCACAGCCGCCTGCGTGCCGACGGGCATGAACGCGGGCGTGCGCGCGGGCCCGTGAGCGGTATGCAACATACCGCACCGCGCCCGTCCGCCCGGCTCGCACGCACTCACTTCGAAACGCAACATCCGCATCGGCCCCCGTACGAACTCGATTCCCCTGCCGTCAACACGAAACAGCTATCCTACCATGCCGTCGGCACACGCGGAAAACGGCCACGGCTTCATGGCCGAGGCGTGTTTCATCTTCCGTGTCTTCAGCCGACGTCGATCCCGATCGCTTGCAGCAGGCGAGGCCCCAGCCGCCGCCACGTGTGATGCTCGTCGAGAAACAGACAGAGCGTGAAAATCTGGTAATGAAACGTCAACAGCCAGCAGGCGATGACGTTCAGCGGGCCGGCGACCAGACGCATCGCGCGAAGCCCGGCATAGAGCGGGCTCCCCACCTGCCGCATCCGTTCGAAATGCACGTGCCACATGCGTCGCACTGCAAGGCCCACGCCCTGGGAAAGTCCCCACAGCACATAGGACAGGTACGTCCCATGCCAGATGCCGACGACGAAAAACGAGACCGTGTAGTTGAAGAACACGTGCCTGCGATTGCCGCCCAGCGGGATGTAGACGTAATCGCGGATCCATTCCCCAAGCGTGATGTGCCACCGCCTCCAGAACTCGGCGATGCTCGTCGCCCGCCAGGGGTAATTGAAATTGTCGGGCACGCGGAAGCCTAAGACGTACCCGACCGCGATGGCAAAATCGAGGTACGCGCTGATCCAGAGGTAGATCGACATCGGTGCGGCGTAAATGTGTGCCAGCAACTGCAGGCCTTCGAGCGTTTCGGGCGCTTCGAAGAGCGTCTTCATGGGCAGCCTGTCCATCAATACAGCCAGGACGCCCAGGCGCAGCAGGCCGGTGACGAGTCGACCGGCTGCGGCTCGGACATGGCGGTAGGCCGCAGGCCCCTTGCGCAGCTGCTCGGCGAACGCCTGGTAACGAAAGAGCGGCCCCATGCGCAGCGTCGGCGCGAACAGGAGAAACGCGGTCAGCTCCGAAAGGGAAGCTCGCCCGAGCGTACCGGCCGAACGGTCGATGAGCAGGTGATAGCCGCGAAGGAACAGGTAGCCGATCCCCGCCCAGTGGAGGTAGAAATACAACGGATCCTCGACGGGCGGCAGCCAGAACGGTTGCGGGTGCACGAGCAGCGCACCGTACACACCGACCAGCACGACGCCGCCCGCCGGCACTGCCCGCGGACGACCGCAGATCCGCACCACCGCGAGGTTCAGAAGCGTCAGCGCGATCAACGTCAGCGTGTAGGCTGACCCGAGCGTCAGCCATACCGCCAGGAGACTGCTCGTCCAGAGGTACGTGGCGCGATGGCGCTTCGGGCACCACGCGTAGAATGGGACGAACGCGAGGTAGACGAGCACGCCGAGCGGTCCGCGCGGCAGATTGTGCCCGTCCTGCATCCAGCGGATGAGGCCTTCCGATTCGAAACCGAATTGAAAAACCGAGGCAAGCATCCGGTCATGCACATCCCGAGAGGACCGCGGGCGCGCATCGGTCACAGCCCGATTGCCCGACGATACGTCCCGGCTATAATCGGCATCGTCGGTCGAAACGCAAGCATGACCCTCATACGCGTTCGTAAACGAACGATCCGGCGACGAGCCTTCAGGAGGAGACCATGTCCGATATCGTGTGTCTGATTCCCGGCGACGGCATCGGTCCGGAAGTGACATCCGCGACGCGCCGCGTCATCGAGGCGGCCGGCGTGGATATCGAATGGGCCCTGCTGCCCGCGGGCACGACGGCCTTGGAATTCTGCGGAAGCGTCCTGCCCGAGCGCACGCTCGCAGCCATCCAGGGCCACGGCGTCGCGCTGAAAGGGCCGCTCACCACGCCCATCGGAGGCGGTCACGTCTCGGTGAACGTCACGCTTCGCAAACGGCTCAACCTCTTCGCCGCGGTACGACCTGTCCGGAACCTGCCGGGTATCCGCACCCGCTTCGAAAACGTCGACCTCGTCATCATCCGCGAAAACACCGAGGGCCTCTATTCGGGTATCGAACACGAGATCACCGACGGCGTCGTGGGCAGCCTCAAGGTCGCCACCGCCAAGGCATCCTCGCGAATCGGGCGGTTCGCGTTCGATTACGCCGTCTCACGCCGACGCGGCAAAGTCACCGTCTTCCACAAGGCCAACATCCTGAAAATGAGCGACGGCCTGTTCCTGCGCTGCGTCCGCCAGGAGTACGCCAAAGACCGCGACCGACTCGCCTACGACGAGCTCATCATCGACAACGGATGCATGCAACTGGTCACCGATCCGTCGCGGTTCGACGTGCTGCTCCTCGAGAATCTCTACGGCGACATCATCAGCGACCTGGCGGCCGGGCTGGTCGGAGGCCTCGGCGTCGTCCCCGGCGCGAATATCGGAACAAGCTGCGCGGTTTTCGAGCCGGTCCACGGCTCCGCGCCCGACATCGCCCGCAAGGGGATCGCCAACCCGCTCGCATGCATCATGAGCGGCGTGATGATGCTCAACCACCTCGGTCGCACGCAGGCAGCCGACCGCATCCGCCAGGCGTACGATACCGTCCTGGCCGACGGCGATCCCGCAAACCTCACCCCGGATATCGGCGGCCGAGGCACGACCGAATCCTTTACCGACGCCATCATTCGGGCACTGCCATGAGCGATCACCCCGCAAGGGATACGCTCGTCATCGGGACGCGCGGGTCGCTGCTGGCGCGGGCGCAGAGCGAATGGGTCGTCGCCCGATTGGCCGAGGCGCACCCCGGCCTCGACATCCGGATGCGCATCATCCGGACAACGGGCGACAAGCTCGCCTCGCGCCCGCTTCCCGAGATCGGCGGCAAGGGGCTCTTCACGCTCGAGCTCGAGTCGGCCCTGCGCGAGGGCGCCATCGACGTGGCTGTCCACTCTGCCAAGGACCTGCCGACCGCACTGGCCGAGGGGCTCGCCATCGTCGCCACGCCGACGCGCGAAGACCCGCGCGACGCATGGGTGTCTTCCGATGACACTCCACTCGATCGGATCCCGCCGGGCAGCGTCATCGGAACGAGCAGCCTCCGCAGGCAGGCCCAGCTTCTCATGCGACGCAACGACCTGACCTTCGTGAACCTGCGCGGCAACGTGGACACGCGCATCAAGAAGATTCATCGCGGCGATTGCGCCGGGGGTGTGCTGGCGATGGCCGGGCTGATCCGCGCAGAGTTGACGGAGCATATCACGCATCCGCTCGATGCAGCCGAGTTCATCCCCGCGCCGGGGCAGGGTACGCTCGCGCTCGAAGCGCGCGACGACGACACGCGCATCCGGGGACTGCTCGAAGCCATTCATGACCAGAACACACGCTTGGCACTGGAATGCGAG
>PWPN01000032.1 GCA_003557125.1 Phycisphaerae bacterium
ACTCGGCGCTCCCGTCACATGAAGCATTGTCCACAACAATTATCTCAATGCTGCATCTCTTCTGCGAGAGGCTTTTATTGATTGCCCGAAGTGTAAGCGCGCATGTGTTGTAGCTGACGATAATAACACTCATTGACGGCATAGCAGGCCCATTCAAGGTCATTGGTTTTGCCAGCTCGTAGTGTCACGCCGACTGATTGGCCGTGCTGGAACCCCCACCGCAATTGACAGCGAGGGAATGTTTTGTGTGACAACAGCACCGGCCCCAATTACTGCGCCGTCTCCAACACTTCGTCCCGCCATTATGATAGCACCTCCACCGATCCAGACATCAGAGCCAATCACGATGTCTGCCGCATCTATGCGCTGCTGATGGATCGGGGCGCCATCGTCGAAGCGATAGTTTGCAGCCGTAATCAGAACGTTCGGCCCAATGATTGTATCGTCGCCAACAAGTATCCGCGCTCGCTCAGGGCCTGCCCAGAGCCGCGTATTTTCGCCAATTACGACCCGGGCACCGAGCTCGATCCTCTCGCCATACGCAAAGGTTGCGGTGGGGCTGAACTCGCAGTCAGGTCCAACCTTCATCTGCCGCCGGGGGCGTAAGTGAGAATAGTTGTAGTAATTGACCAGCTTGAGCAGATGCACCCACGCGCGAGGATCGACCACGCTAGCGATGAATCGAAAGCGACGTTGCATCGGTGTGAGCTTATGGGCCGAGTGTTCGATATTGATTGGCGGACCCGCAGGTAACCGTGAAGCCGCGCCGTTCCCCTAGCGAATGTTCAAGTCATACCTCGTCTGTCAGGGATCCATGAAGTCGTGGGGGTGTCCGGAAGCACCGTAGCGAGGAGCCTCGCACTCGCGAAGGCCCAGGCGCCCGTGGCGTGATCAGGGGTAAGCATCAATCGCATCAGTGCCTGCTTCTGTCCAACTGGCGCCCGGGGTGAGAGCCCCATCGCTCGCAACTCGCGCTCGCCCTTGAGCCAGCGAGCACGCCGTCGGATCCAGCCTGCGAAATCTGCTGGTGGGCACGTCAGGGCAACAACTTCCGGTACGATCAGGGAGCGCTCCGGGGGTACGGTAGCCGACACGAAGATGTCGTCACCTGTCACCACGGGCCAATGCCCCCAGTTTCTTCGGCCAGTTGCGGAGAGGCCGACAATACCGAGGAAGGCCAACTGCCGGGCGTAGGGGAGCGCCTCCCAGCAGCGAGCGATCGCAGCAGACAGCGGCGACACGCCGTCGGTCGCGTGAATGATCCGCGCAGCAATCAGGTCGGCGCTTCCGTCCAACAATGGGCGGAGGAGTCGGGGAAACGAATCCTGCTGCAGGATCACATCAGCGTCGAGGTAGAATCGCGGGAACAAGTCGCCGAGCGCGTCGTCGCCAGCCTGCAGAGCCGGCGTCTTGCCGGGGCGATCCAGAATAAGGATCTCGGCATTGGATCCTGCATGCATTGCAATAACGCTGGCGCTGTTGTCGTTGCAGCCGTTGCAGACCCAAATCGATCGAGCTCTGAGCCCGACCAGCGCCCTGACGAGTGCTGGGACGCTGTGGTGAAGCGCCGCCCCCTCATCCCTTACCGGAATGACGAGGCTGAAGGGCGGCAGCGTGCTCCTCATTTTATTCCTTGGGGTTCGTCAACAGAAAGAAGGCGCCGCTTCCCCACACCACGACCGAAGTCGCTAGAGCCGCGGGCGCCAGCTGGGGCGACACAGCCACCCCGACGCCGATCATGGCCGCTCCCAATCCGAGAAAAACCCCCTTCGTGGAGATCATCCAGCGAGATCCGAAAAGTGTGGCGGGCCGATTTGCTGGCAACCATGCCTCCCACCCGCTCTGCCGCCCGGCCGGATCGATACTCTGGAGGAACTGCTTGATCTGCCGAGTTCTTATCCCGTGGTGGCACCACTGCAGTGCCGCTGCCAGCATCGCGCACTGGAAGATGAAGGAGAGCAATAGCGCAGACTCAGGGTAGAGTGCCGTGACGATCGCGACGACCACGAAAGCCAGCGTCAGTATTTGCAGTAGAGCGTTTTGCAGCAGTATCCGCAGCTTCAATTCCTGGCGAAGCGAAGAGACTTCAACGGAAAGATTGCCATCGTCTACCATGGCATGCGCTTCCAAATCTTCCAGCGCCGGATCATGCGGTCGGTCCAGACGGCGGCCCGGTGTCGCTCCCGATCGCCATACCACGGCATCAGGCGAAGGCCGTCCCCGCCCCTGTCGCGGTAGAAGTTCGTCACAGGATGAAAGTTCCGGATTCGGAGATGGAACACATCGCTCGCCGAGCTGGCCTGAGGCGGCACCAGCCAGCGCCAGTCGCCCGGAACCCGCCGTCCGTTCGCCTGCTCCTGGCTGTGAAACGTCATGAACTGGTCTGAGGCGGTATGGTGATCAACCATCGTGACGCCTGCCTCCTTGAACGAGTTCAGCACCGCCCGGTTCAGTTCGGTTAAGGCGACATCGCGCCAGAAGGCTGGTCCGGGAGCGTCGGGATCGAGTCCAAGTGCACGCGCAACCATCGGCAGGAGGTTGAACCTCTGTTTGTCTGCGAGATTGCGCGAGGCGATTTCCGTTCCCATGTAGAAGCCGTTAAATGGGGCGCATGGGTACTCGATACCGCCGATCGTCAGGATCATGTTGGTCACGACAGGTACGGCATACCACCGAAGCCCCAGCGCCTTCAGCGCAGGGTGATCGGGATGGGCAATCTCCACTTCTTTCACGGCTCCTTCGGGCAACGCCGAGAGGTGTCGCCGATCATCCTTGTCGCGCAGCAGCCAGGGCAACAGATCGAACCTGCCGGGATGGCCGGATGGGGACCAGCCCATGCTCCGCGAGATGCGGGTCGCTTCAACATTCTGACGGTCGCCCAGAACGCCGCCCGTCTGTTGCGCGTGCCCGGCATACTGAACAAGTTGCCGGCTTTCGATCCAGGCTGGAAGCTGCGCTCCCTTGACAGGAGGGAAGACCGAGATGATCGAGCGAATGCGGCCGTCCGACTGGGCTTCACCAAGATGCTCCGTCATTCGCTGATGGATCGCGCCGGGCTCCGTCAGTGACCGGCAGTCCACCACGTCGAGGCTTTTCCAGAAGAGCCGGCCGATGCAGCGCCCCGTATTGCGCCACGCCAGCCTGGCCCCGAAGGCCAGTTCTTCAGGCGTATGTTCATACCAGCCATGACGGATAAGGCTGCGCCGCACATCCGCCCAACGGGCTTGGCGGGCCGCCGGTCCCGCTCCCACTGCATCGTTAAACTCGTCCAGAAAAGCCCGCGCCTCTTCGCGCTGCTCAAGCCCCGATAATCGGCGGAGCCGCTTCTCGAGAGAACTGCCAGTAACCGCATCGGCTCCCCGAACGAGTGTAGCGAAGGCGCGGCGCATCACATGAGACCGTCAAACTGGCGCGCGGCGTTTCGAACCTTACGCCGGTTTATCTGGTAGACGAGATCCAGCGCCCGCAGCTTGGCACGTCGATACGCCCGATCCGGGGCTGTTGTCGGCCGATATCCCATCCGCGCCCGACGCTCGTCCTGGTGTGTCGCACGCAATTCTGCATCCACGCCGCCTTTTTCCATCATCGCCTGCCAGATCGGAGTGCCTGTATGCAGGCTGAAATCATTGAAGCGGACGCGGTCCAAATAGGGAGCGTGCTCTTCGAGGAACCGAACCGTCTCCATCATGTCCTGAGCAGTCTCGCCCGGATACCCTTTGAACATCGTACAACGGATCGAGAGGCCTGCCGCGTAAGCGTCACGGATAAACTGGGCATTGCGTTCAACCGAAGAGCCCTTGCGCATAAGGTCCAGCAATCGCTGACTGCCGCTCTCAAGACCAAAAGAAATGCGTCGCATGCCGCCATCGGCCGCAGCCTGAAGATCAGCGCGCGACAGGCCGTTGTCCTGGCGTAGGTCCACATGAACCGTCCCGATCCACTCGGCGCCTTGAACGTAACCGCCGATGCCTTTCGCGATGCCTCGTAGCATCTCCGGCCACGAATTGAGTTTCAAATCGAGAAAC
Organism: Phycisphaerae bacterium; assembly: GCA_003557125.1. Lineage (GTDB taxonomy): Bacteria > Planctomycetota > Phycisphaerae > UBA1845 > PWPN01 > PWPN01. The sequence goes on from PWPN01000032.1 coordinate 4,026, forward strand.
AAAAAATTAGTCGTATCGTGGCGCTGAGCTTGTTCCTGCATTTCGGTCAGAACAGACTCGACGCTGCGGGTCCGGAAGGTCCGTCCGCTGACAGATATGACATCTGAACAGAAGAGGCACTTGTCCCACTGGCAGCCCCGCCCGGTCATGATCGGGATTATCCGCACCGGGTAGCGATCCCAAGGAAAGTCAGAAAAATCGGGGGTCGGTGAGGAATCAAGCCCGCGCATAGGGCGGGCGCTGTGACTGCGGCGACCATCCGCAGTAACTACTCCCGGGAACCGAAGCAGGTCACTTCCTGCAACAAGTGCGGCAACCAGGTCAGGCAGATCATGGTCGATTTCCGCGCCTACAACGGCCGCGACACCGGGGAGTTGGCGCCAATGCTCTGCCGTCCCCGGGATATTGAACATGGGGCCGCCAAGCAGCACAGGAACGCCCGCAGTCATCGCCGCTTTACCGATCGCACGAACGCTTTCGAAGTGCTGCAGATAGGCTGACACGAGAACTACATCTGGCTTGCGCGCAATCGCGCGGCGTACCTCCCGTACGACGACAGGGTGCGCCCGCTCCGACTGCATGGTCGCAGCCGCTCGAAACAAATCCCGCAGTCCTACGACTGGCGCCCAATCACTCAAGTGGACACGACGCTTTAGGTCGTCCCAACGTGTTTCCTGCCGCTCACGCGCCGTCGCCGGAACGTCATATGCAAGGGGACACAGGACCTGAACGCGATGCCCTCGGTTGCGGAGTGCCGCAGTCAGAAGTCCTACCGCCAAGGTCGGGAAGCTCGCAAAATTATTCAAGTCGACGATCAACACGTCGAACGATGTCGAACCTGAGACTTCGAGGCGGCTCGGTATCTGAACCTGCCTCGCAGTGCGCAACGCACGATTTATATTTCTATGCTCGGTCAAAATGCCCTCGGTCGTCAGCGCGCTACAATTTCAACCGAACCTGCAATGTCATTGCTGAGATAATGCCCCGCAGCCTTCGCAAACAGGACGCGCGGCCGCCTACGCGCCCGGACTTCTAGAACCATTAGGCCGTGACCAACTACTTATTCGTCGACGCCCCTGCGAATAGGTGTCCAACCAAACTGACGGTAGCAGTGGATTCTTCAAAAGTCAGCGAGAAAAAAAACAGCGCATAAACACGCATAGATTGATCGAAGCGTCTTATCCGACATTCCCCAAGTGGCATGCCGTCTGACGTGAAGATCGCCTGAATCTGACCTCTGGACAAGCAGGGGAATCGCGTTTGGCTTTGAGGGCCTGAGCCCGGTGCCTTGCATGTGACGGCGCGATGGATTCTGGCTGTTGGACTCAGCCAGCCGGAGCCCTCTGCCGCCATGGACATCTTTCT
>PWPN01000229.1 GCA_003557125.1 Phycisphaerae bacterium
CCCCAGCATGCCGGCGAAAAACAACGTCAACATGAACAGGACGATCGCAGCGAAAATGACCGTCATCGTATCCTTCTCCGCGTGTCAGTTGAGGCAGCGTTGGCCGCCTCGCCGTTTTCACGATCCATTATATAAAAACGCGCGCCCCTCAGGCAGGACACGTCAACTTCCAATCCCCGCAAATCCCAGAAATGCCAGCGCCAGGATGCCCGCTACGAGCAGGGTGATCGCAGGCCCCTGCAAACATTTTGGTACGTCACTGAAACGAATGTGTTCGCGGACGCCGGCCATGAGCGTGATCGCCAGCATGAACCCGATGCCGCCGCCGAAGGCGAAGACGGTCGCGTTGAGCAGGTTCTGGTATTCCGGTTTCATATCGATCAGAAGGCACGCTCCGAGGATCGCGCAGTTGGTCGTAATGAGCGGCAGAAACACGCCGAAGGCTGTGTACAGCGGCGGAAAGAACTTGCGTACGTACATCTCGACCAGCTGCACCATCGAGGCGATGACCATGATGAAAGCGACGTATTTCAGGAAGAACAGCGCTTCGGGATCACCCAGGGCATTGCCGACCGGCACCAGGATCCCGTGAACGATGAGCCAGGTGACGACCCCCGAGATCGTCATGACGAAGGTTACGTCGCAGCCCATCCCGAAGGCCATGTCGATTTTCCGGGACACTCCGAGAAACGGGCAGATCCCCAGGAAGCCGGCCAATACGAGGTTGTTGACCAGCGCCACGGAAAGGAAGATCCCCATCAACGTACCGATTCCCAGAGTCATGCGGCACCCCCTTTCCGATCGCGTTGTCGCACGTAGTTGACGATCCCGATGATGACGCCGAGCGTCAGGAACGCCCCGGGCGGCAGGACCATGATGATCCACAGGTGCGGCTCGAACGCGGCCGGCGTCACGGGATAATTGAGCAGCGTGCCCGACCCGAGTATCTCGCGAATGACGCCCACGACGCTCAAGGCCAGTGTAAAGCCGACACCGATGCCGAATGCGTCGGCCAACGAGCGCTTCAGGCCGTTGCGGATCGCGACGACCTCGGCCCGGGAGATGATCATGCAGTTGACGATGATCAGCGGCACGAAGGGCCCGAGCTTTCGGCTGACGTCAAACAGGTGCGCCCGCAGGAACAGGTCGGCGATCGTCACGAACGTGGAGATCGTCAGCGTGAAGATGAGGATCCGCACGTGCGGTTTGATCTGGTGCCGCAGGAGGCTGGTCACCAGGTTCGACATGACGACGACGAACGTGGCGGCGCCGCCCATGACGATCGCATTTTCCAGCGTGTTGGAGACCGCCAGCGCCGGGCACATGCCGAGCAACTGGACGAGGACCGGGTTGTTGTCGACAACCCCTTCCCTGAACTGCGTAAAATCAGAGACTTTTCCATCGGCCATGAATCACTACTCCCGCTTGCCGGTTCATCAGCCTAACGCCGCGCCCCACTGCTGGCCGCCTCGCCATACGCTTCGCCAGTCGCCCCGGACTCCCAGTCGCCCCGGACCCTCAGGGTGCTTCGAGCTTCGGTCGGACCGTATCGAGGATCGCATTGACAATGTCGGCTGTGTAGACGCTCGAGAGCGTCGCGCCGGTAATCGCCTGGACCTTGTTGTCGTCGCGGTCGGGCGCGGCCATCGTGATATCGACGCGCCGCTCGGCGTCGAGCCCTTCGAACTGGCCGATCCAGGCCGCATCCTCGATCTTGTTGCCCAGGCCGGGCGTTTCCACGTTGCTGGTCACCTTGACGCCGGTGATTCGCGTCTTGTCGACATCGAGACCGACCACGAGCGTGATCCGGTCGACAAAGCCCGTGCCCGACCCCTCGATCACCCAGCCGAGGAGTCGGCCTTGGTCGTCAAAGCCTTCGTAGACCTGGTACCCCTCGACCTCGCGCTGCTCGGTGGTGGCTACGCCGGGCAAGACCTCGGCGATCGCCTGGCGGGTCGCCTCCCTTTGATTCTCATGGATGCGTCCCTGGAGAGCAGCCTGCGTGCCGGCCAGCAACAGCGCAAAGCCGATCCCCATCACCAGCACGAGCCACGATTCCTCGACGAATTTTTTCACCGTTGCACCTCTCGCTCGATCCGTCCGCACACGATCCCAGTTCGACCGCCTCTGTCTCCCGATCGCCTGCCGGACATGCTCCGGCCACCCGACCGACCGCCGGATCAGTTCGTGACCACGTGGCCGCCGAACGGCGTCGGCACGGTGACGCGCTCGATGAGCGGCGTCATGGCATTCATGATCAGGATCGCGAACATGAACCCTTCCGGGTACGCGCCGAACAGGCGGATGACCATGACGAGCCCGCCTACGCCGAACCCGAAAATCCACCGTCCTGCCGGCGTGATCGGTGCGCCGACATAGTCGGTCGCAATGAAAAACGCCCCGAACATCATCGCCCCGGCAAACAGATGAAAACCGGGACCCTCGTACGTCTGCGGAGCCGCCCAGTGGGCGATGAACGCGACGATCATGGCCCCTGCCAGCGTGCCGACGACCGGCCGCCAGTCGGCTACGCCCCGCAGGACGAGGTAGAGCCCGCCCAACAAGGCGGCCAAAGCGCTCGTCTCGCCGAGACTGCCGCCGACTTGCCCGACGAACATCGCCGCCAGGCCCGGCATGCGGTCCACCGCCGCCTGAAGCGGAGTCGCCATCGTTACGCCGTCCACTGCTGCCAACGCCATCCCCTCAAAAACGATGGCCGGCTCGCTCCATACGCCCATCGCAGCCGGAAAACAGACCATCAAAAAGGCCCGGCCGACCATCGCGGGGTTGAACAGGTTATGGCCCAGGCCTCCGAAAATGGCCTTGGCCAGTGAGATTGCGACCGCCCCGCCGATGACAGCCATGTAGAAGTTCAAAGCGGGCGGAAGCGAAAACGCAAGGATCATCCCGGTCACGACAGCCGATCCGTCACCCAGCGACGCCTGGCTTCGCCCTCGGATGGCGTTGGCGATCGCCTCGGCCACCAGGCAGCCAGCCACCGTGAACACCGTCAGGAGAATCGCGCGGAATCCATAGAAAACCGTGCTCGCGATAAGCAACGGCATCAGGGCCGCGACCACCTGGAACATGATCCAACGCGTCGATCGGCCGGCGGCCAGATGCGGTGCGGCACTGACGAACAATTCCTGCGTCTTGACGACGTCGGGCGCGGCACCGCCGGGTCCCGTACCTGCTGGGGCTTCACTCATCGGAAACTCTACTCCTTGATCTCTCGCTCGACCGCACGCGCACGGCTCACTTGTTCTGGGCAGCCATCATCCGCGCCTGGTTTTTGCCCGCCCGGATGTACTGGGCCAACGGAATCTGGGCGGGACACACGTACGAACAGCAGCCGCACTCGCAACAGGCATTCATGTCGAACCTGGCAGCCAGATCCCAGTCGCGAAACTTGACGGCATGGGCAATGGACGTCGGCGAAAGGTGGAGCGGGCAATTGTCCACGCATCGCGAACAGCGAATGCACGGGGACTCCTGCCATCGCGCCGTTTCCGCCTCGGTCATTACCGTGATGCCGCCGATCCCCTTGACGACGGGCACGTCGAGATTCGGTATCGTCGGCCCCATCATCGGCCCGCCGCCGAGCACCTTGACCGCTTCGTCCGTCAGTCCGCCCCCGGCCTTTTCGAGCAGTTCGCCCAGACGCGTCCCCAACGGCACGAGCCAGTTGCCCGGCCGAGCGATGCCCCCGCCCGTCAACGTCACCACGCGATGCGTCAGCGGGGCATCCAGGACGATCGCGCGGGCGATGCTGTGGGCCGTCCCGCAGTTGACCATGACCACGCCCACGTCCAGCGGCAGGCCGCGGGGCGCACTCGGGATCGTTCGACCGAGAACGGCCGGCACGAGCTGCCGTTCTCCGCCCATCGGATACTTCGTCGCACAGACAGCCACCTCGACGCCGGGTCGACCCTCGGCTGCCTTTCGGATCGCTTCGATGGCGTCGGGCTTGTTGGCCTCGATGGCGATGATGACGCGGCTCGCTCCGCATGCATGGGCCGCGAGCTGCCCGCCGATCACGACGGCCAAAGGCGACTCGAGCATGAGACGGTGGTCCGAGGTCAGGTAGGGCTCGCACTCGCATCCGTTGACGATGAGCGTGTCGATCGGTTTTTCCGGGTTGCGTTTCAACTTGATGTGCGTCGGGAACGTCGCGCCGCCGAGGCCCACGACGCCGCACGCGCGGATCTTCTGACAGATCTCATCGGGATCGACGCTCGTCGGCTCGAATTTCTCGTAATCGCCGCCCAGGAACCGGGCCAGGAAATCGGGAGGCAGGACTTCGCCCTCGGTCGCCGGTGTAATCGGGATGGCCGGCACGCGGCGACCGCTCGGCAGAAGCGCCATCGATCCCATGGCTGTGGTGCCTGCGATCGGAGCGTGAATCGGGGCAGCCATCGGCGTGGCAGCGTCGGCGATCAGCTCGCCGTAGGCCACCTGTTGGCGCGGCTTGACGATCGGCTCGCACGGCGCACCGATATGCTGCACGAACGGAATGAGCAATTGCTCCGTCGGAAGGAACATCTGGATCGGGGCGGCCTCGGCGTATTTCTTGCGATGAGGCGGGTGAACCCCGCGCGGAAAACTTTTCAAACCTCGCAGGCTGTCCAGCAGCGAAGATATCATGAATGATCTCCAACCGAACACGATTTGCGGCGACGGTACAGACGCCACGCGATAAGCCCCCGGGCGGCCACGATACCCACAGCCGACCCGGCCAGCAGGCCCAAACCCTGGTACCCGCTCACGGGCATCCCGGCCGAGACATCCCATGCTCTGCCGGCAAGGGCAGCGCCCGCAATGCCCGCACACAGGGGAATCAGGAAGACCACGATCGTGGAGACGGCCAACCCCCCGCCGTAGCTGTCCGGCCCGAGATCGACGTCCTGGGGGTTTTCTGCGCCGGCCATGGGGCAGGCATGATGCATGTGGCAATGCCCGCAGCCCCAGATCGGTTTGTCAACTGATGCGTCAGCCATCACGTATGCCGGTCCGGATCCGTCGCAAATACAAAAATACCGTGGAGGAGCTCTTGGCCCGCACTCAGGCGTTGCCCTTCGGTCGACGATCCCGAGGGCAGGAAACTGGGTTGCTTCATGTAAGCCCGAGGCTGGTGGGAGTCGGTCCACCTTCAGATTCAGCAGTGACCGGTCGCCCGAAGAGCTACCGGACACCGCTTACCATCATATCAGCTTTGGCTGGAATGCCAAGTCGGCACACATGCAGCCGAGAGAAGCAGAGTTCTGTGGCCGTCTGATCCGAGATAGGGATGAAAGCCCGCTGCTCCAGGTTAGTCTATTAACGTCGCTTATTAGACTGACCTAGCGAACACAAGGAGCAACGGGCATGGCCAAGATACCAGTTTACG
>PWPN01000087.1 GCA_003557125.1 Phycisphaerae bacterium
AAGCCGCCAGTGGCACCCATTCGTGTATTCGTACGATGACAGCAGGACCGCTCCCTCACGGTCGCGGCTCGGATGACGGCCTCACCAGGGTGGTACGGGCGTCTCGCCCGTCGAGGTGCGTCGTTTCGTTTAGAGGATATGCCCGAGTTTCTGTTTTTTGGTAGTCAGGTAGAACAGGTTGCACTCGTTGGGCGGCACGCAGATCGGCACCTGTTCGACGACTTTGAGGCCGTAGACTTCGAGACGACTCACTTTTTTGGGGTTGTTGGTCAGCACGCGGATTTCGCGCAGGCCGAGCTCCCGCAGGATCTGGGCCCCGAGGCCATAGTCGCGTTTGTCGGGCGGGAAGCCGAGTTCCGTGTTGGCTTCGACCGTGTCCATTCCCGCCTCCTGGAGCGCGTAGGCTTTGAGTTTGTTGTGCAGGCCGATACCGCGCCCTTCCTGGCGCAGGTAGATGATCGCTCCGCGTCCCTCGGCCTGGATTCGGCACATCGCGTCACGGAGCTGTTCGCCGCAGTCGCAACGCAGCGAGCCGAGAACGTCACCGGTCATGCATTCGGAATGCACGCGGACGAGTACCGGATCCTCGACCGGGATCGTTTTTCCTTCGGCATCGCGGTCGCCCACCCCGCCGCAGCAGATGGCCAAGTGCGGTTCGGGATCGACCATCGATTCGTAGGCATGCAGCGTAAAGTTGCCGTAGCGTGTGGGCATTTGCACGCTGTGGAGTCGTTTGACGAGCGGCTCGCGTTGATGGCGGTACTCGATGAGGTCGGCGATCGTGCACATTTTGATGTCGTGCCGGCGGGAGAATTCGGTCAGTTCCGGCACACGGGCCATGGTCCCGTCTTCGTTCATGATCTCGATGAGCGCACCGACGGGCTGCAAGCCGGAAAGGGCCAGCAGATCGGCTGTGCCCTCGGTCTGACCGGCCCGGACGAGGACTCCTCCGGGGCAGGCCATGAGCGGGTTGATGTGCCCGGGTCGCAGGAAATCGTCCCATCGGGCCTGCGGGTCGGCCAGGCGACGGATCGTCGCGGCACGGTCCTGGGACGATACGCCCGTGGTCACCCCGAACTTGGCGTGCGCGTCGACGGTCACCGTGAAGGCCGTCTGGAGCGTGGCCGTGTTGTCCGTGGTCTGCGGCGACAAATGCAGCTCCTGGCAGCGCGTTTTCTGAAGCGCGACGCACAAGACGCCCCGGGCGTACTGGAGCATGAAGTTGACCTGATCGGGTGTAATCGTCTCAGCCGCGCAGACGAGATCCCCCTCGTTCTCGCGGTATTCGTCGTCGACCAGAACGATGAATCGACCGGCTTTCAGCTCGGCGATGGCTTCGGGTATGGTGCAAAACGGGCTCGACATCGTATTTCGTGTTCCTTTTTCATGTTCCGCGGGCGGCTCGTGGGTAAGGGTCGCGCGGGTCTTATTATTGTACGTCTTCGGGCCGACCAGGTACAGCCGAGCCCGCAGCTGTGATGGGGGGCTCGGCCCCTTGTCCCGTCCGGGCCGATGGGGTAACGTGCCCGCGTCGTAGGTGGTCGCTCGATTTCGGAATTTCTTAAGCGGGAAAGGGACTATCGTGGCACGATTGAAACGCCAGCGCGGGCGACGGTACTGCTTTTCGTTCGGCCCCTGGAACATCAGCGAGGGGGCGGACCCCTTCGGGCCCCCGGCTCGAAAACCCATCCCGTTCGCCAAAAAACTGAAGATGTACAAGAAGATGGGGTTCGACGGCATTCAGTTTCACGACGATGACGCCGTCCCCGATCTCGACGCGCTCTCGACGCAGGCGGTCGGCAAGCGTGCCGCCCAGCTCGGTAAGATTCTCGATGACGAGGGGCTCGTCCCCGAGTTCGTCGCGCCGCGCCTCTGGGAAAATCCCAAGACGATCGACGGCGGATTCACCGCCAACAGCGCCTCCGCCCGGCGGTACGCCCTGGATCGTGCCCGGCTGACGGTCGACATCGCCGTCGAACTCGGCACGCGGAACGTCGTCCTCTGGTTGGCCCGGGAAGGGACCTACCTGCGCGAAGCTAAAAATGCACGGGAAGCCCACGATCGGCTGCTTCACGCCATCAATACGATACTCGGCCATCACCCGGAGATCCGCGTGCTCATCGAGCCCAAGCCCAACGAGCCGATGGATCACGCCTACCTCCCGACGATCGGCCATGCGATCGCGATGGCCTACCGTTCCGACGACCCCACCCGGGTCGGAGGCCTCATCGAGACGGCCCACGCCGTGCTGGCGGGGCTCGATCCGTCCGACGAGATGGCCTTCGCGCTGCACCACGGCAAGCTCTGGAGCGTGCACCTGAACGATCAGAACGGCCTGAAGTACGACCAGGACCGCAACTTCGCAGCCGTCGATCTGCGACGGGCCTTCAACCAGGTGCGCGTGCTCGAAGAGGCCGGCTACGGCCAGGACGGAGAAATGATCGGCCTCGACGTCAAAACGTTCCGCACGCAGAAGCTGACCGATTCGACGGCACACCTGGTCAACAGCAAACGGTTCTTCGAGCTGCTCGTCGAGAAAGTCCGGACGTTCAACCGCAAAAAAGAGGCCCAACTGATCGCCGACTGCAATTACGAAGGGCTCGAGCGAATGGTGATCGAGCATCTTCTCGGCGCCCGATGACGAGGCGCGGCGCCTCGGTGCCGGGACGGCTCTTCGATCGGATCGGTTCCGCAGCCACCCTCAAGCCCGGCTTGATGAGCCGGTAGCGTTGGCGTATGATGGGCTCGTGAAATAAGTTACGAATAGTACGAATAGCGCGCAGCCAGGCCGATCGGACGTGTCGGCCTTGGAACCACGCCTGTGACGGGCGACATTCCTGGGGATGCTTCGAGGGACGCCGTAGCAGACGAGAGGCATCGCACAACCGGCTGGGGGGCTCGTCCACAGCCAAGCGAAGCTTGCAGCAGCGGATAGAAACCTGTTTCCGGATAGGGGCTGAGGGCGGGTCAAGGGGCCCGGCAGGCCTACGGAGGTCGTAAGGCAGATGGGATGGCATCGGATCACCAGGGGGTTGGACCTCCCGATCGGAGGCGCGCCCGCACCGACGATTGAACCGGCACAGCCCGTCTCGCGGGTCGCGCTGCTCGGTGGGGACTATATCAACATGCGGCCGACGTTCGCGGTCGAGGTCGGTGAGCAGGTTCAGCGAGGCCAACTCCTCTTCGAAGACAAGAAGACGCCCGGCGTCCGTTATACGTCGCCCGGCCAGGGGCGCGTCCTGGGAATCCATCGCGGCGAGCGCCGCGCGTTCCTGTCGATCGTCATCGAGCTGGACGAGGCTGAGCGCAGCCCGACGCTGGATGCCGGAGAGCAGGTCTCCTTCGCGTCCTTCACCAGCAAGAACCCGCAACAGCTTACGGGCGATGAGATTCGGGCGCTGCTCGTCGAGTCGGGCTTATGGACGTCGCTCCGCGAACGGCCCTTCGGCCATGTGCCTTCGCCGGAAACCAAGCCGCGTTCCATCTTCGTGACCGCGATGGACACGAATCCGCTCGCACCGCCCGTGGATCACGTTCTCAAAGGTAAAGAGCAGGATTTCCGCATCGGTCTTCAATGCCTTGCGAAGCTGACCGACGGGCCGACCTTCGTCTGCACGGCGCCCAACGGCAATGTGCCGGTTGAGGAGCGTAACGGCATTCGCCATGAGGTCTTCGAGGGGCCTCATCCTGCCGGCACGCCGGGCGTTCACATCCACACGCTCGATCCGGTCTGCCGGACCAAATGCGTGTGGTATGTGAATTATCAGGACGTGGCGGCTGTGGGCCGACTCATGCGCGAAGGCGTGCTCGATATCGAGCGGGTCATCGCGCTGGCGGGGCCGGCCGTCCAACGGCCGAGGCTATTGCGGACGCGTCTCGGCACGTCCCTCGACATGCTGGCAGATGGGCAACTCGAAGCCGGTGACGTCCGGGTTCTTTCCGGATCGGTGCTGTCGGGCGTCCAGGCCATGGGCGACGAGCTGGGCTATCTGGGCCGTTACCATCACCAGGTCACGGCGCTTCATGAAGGATACGAGCGGGAATTCATGGCGTGGACGATGCCGGGCCGTAATGTCTATTCGGTGACGCGCGCGTTCCTGTCAGCCTTCCTGCCGAAACCGGATCTCAAGTTTACCACGACGACGCACGGCGGGGACCGGGCGATCGTTCCGATCGGCTCCTATGAAAAAGTGATGCCGATGGACATCGAGCCTACGTATCTTCTCCGCAGCCTCGTATCGCGCGATGTCGAACAGGCCGAGCTGCTCGGAGCGCTGGAGCTCGAGGAGGAAGACGTCGCGCTGTGCTCTTTGGTCTGTGCGGGGAAGACGGACTTCGGGCCGATCCTGCGGGAGAACCTCACCACCTTGGAGAAGGAAGGCTGATGCGGTTGCTCAGGAAACTCATGGACAGCCAGGGTCGTCACTTTCAACCTGGCCGGCCGCTGGCGCGGCTGCACCCTCTGTACGAGGCGTTCGATACGTTCCTCTACTCGCCGGCGAAGGTGACGCGCTGCGCACCGCATGTCCGCGACGGGCTCGATCTCAAACGCCTCATGGGCGTCGTGGTCTTCGCATTGATCCCGTGCATGCTGATGGCTATGTACAACACGGGATTGCAGGCCAACATCGTCATTGCCGAGCAGGGCGTGATGCCGGAAGGATGGCGGGCGGGCGTCGTCGAGGCGCTGGGCCTGGGATTCTCTCCGGACAGTTTCTTGAGCTGCTTCGTCTACGGTGCGATGTTCTTCCTGCCCGTGCTCATCGTCACGTTCGCGGCCGGCGGGACCTGCGAGGTCATCTTCGCCATCGTCCGCCGGCACGAGGTCAACGAAGGGTTTTTCGTGACCGGCATGCTGCTTCCGTGCATCGTGCCGCCTACGATCCCTCTCTGGCAGGTTGCGGTGGCCATCGTGTTCGGCGTCGTGATCGCCAAGGAGGTCTTCGGCGGCACGGGGATGAACTTCCTGAACGTGGCGCTGGCCGCCCGGGCGATGCTGTTTTTCGGTTATCCCGCGACCGTGTCCGGCGACCTGGTCTGGGTGGCGGTCGACGGTCACAGCGGGCCGACGATGCTCGTCGAGGCGGCGTCCGGGATGGAAGTTCTCCATCAAAGTGCATGGAGCTGGTGGGAGGCTTTCGTCGGGTTCATTCCCGGCTCGATGGGCGAGACCTCGGCGCTGGCCTGCCTGATCGGGGCCGCGATCCTGCTGGTGACGCAGGTGGCCAGCTGGCGGGTGATCACCGGCGTGGTCGTGGGAAGCCTGGGCACGTCCCTGCTGCTCAACGCATTGGCCGGCTATGTGACGAATCCCTTTTTCGATGTCCCCTTCCACTGGCACATCGTGATCGGGGGATGGGCATTCGGGACCGTATTCAT
>PWPN01000276.1 GCA_003557125.1 Phycisphaerae bacterium
GGTACAGTCTCCACGGCTCGTTGGCCGGCGCGGACTGCTTCTTCGTGCTCTCCGAGGCCGACAAGGACGCGTCCAAGGGGGGCATGCAGCCGGTGATGGTCGGGCGCTTCGGCGAGGTTGTCTTCCAGCAGGGGCCGGGCCTCATGGAGCAACCCGGCAAGCCGCAGATTGAGGGGCGGATTCCTCCCGGCCTGACAGGCGAAGCGCTGGCCTATCCGATTGGGATCACCTCCGACCGGAGGACGAACACATTGATCATTTCGGGCCGAGCCGAGCAATTGCTGCTGGTGAAACAGATCGTCAAGGCGGTGGACACCGAGCCGGAGTTCGGCGTCTTCGCGCCGCGCCTCGTTCAGCTCGAGAATGCCAGCGTCGTCGCGATCGCCGACGTGGTCGGGGAGATTGCCGCCCAGCGGCAGACGGTGCTCGAGCAGACCACCGGGGCGACGGCCGCCGAACGACTGCGGACGCTGATCATCCCCGACGTGCGAACGAACAGCCTCGTCATCGTCGCGACCGAGGAGAACTACGAAGAGATTGCAAGTCTGGCCCGGCAACTCGACGGTGTCGAAGAGGACTGGCTCGGCCAGATCCAGATCATCAATCTGACGCACCTGACAGCCACCACCCTGGCCTCGCAGATCGAGGATCTCTGGGAACGGCGGGCACGGCTGCGGCGCGAGGGCGGCCTGCCGGAGGATCAGCCGGTCATCGTGGCCGACACGCGGAGCAACGCGCTGGTGATCGCATCGCAGCCCAGCGACTACGAAGCCATTCTGCAGCTCGTCAACAAGCTCGAGGCGCAGGAGCTTGCCCCGATGGCCGACATCCGGCTCATCACGCTCGAGCACAACGATCCGGGTGAGTTGGGTAGCATGCTTGAACAGTTGTGGGAGGCCCGGCTTGCCCAGTCGCTGGCCGAAGGGCAGGTGGAACAACCCGCGGACCGCGTGACGATCGTCGACGACCCGATGACGCGGACGTTGCTGGTCGTCTCGAGCCGGTCGAACTTCGAGGAGATCCAGAAGCTTGTCACGCAGCTCGACGTGCCGCCCGTCGTCGAGGGGCTCTATCGGATCTTCTACGTTCGCAACGCGGACATCACCAAGGCGGCCGATCTGCTTCAGGAGCTCTTCAGTGAGGGCCTTTATCTAGGACGGGCTGACCCCCAGACGCTGCCGGAGTGGGCGACGCGGGTCACGATCGTGCCCGACCTTCGCAGCAGCACGTTGATCGTCAGTGCGAGCCCGCAGAACATGACGATCGTCGAATCGCTGCTCGAGGACATCGATCGCGAGGACATTCCCGCGCTGCCGACCGGCGCGCGGTTCTTCCTCGTTCGGCATGCCGACGTGGTCCAGGTGGCCGACACGCTCGAGCAGATGTTCGAAGGCATGCAGCAGAGCATGACGCCCGAGCAGAGAGACCAGCTCGAGGTGCGGATCATCCCGGACTCGCGGACCCGCACGCTCATCGTGACCGGTGCGCGTCTGGCGTTGCGCCGGGCCGAGGAACTCGTGCCGCAGCTCGACCGCGAATCGCCCGGCACAGCCTACGAAATGAAGGTCTACGCGCTCGAGCAGGCATCGGCCTCGAAGCTCGAGCCGATCCTGGCGGACCTCTTCGAACAGCGGATGACCCAGGAACAGGCCGGCCGGCGAACGCCGATCCACATCATCGCCGACGATGCGTCGAACAACCTGATCGTCACGGCCTCGATGGATGATCACGGGATGGTTCAGTATCTCGTAAGGCTACTCGATCGCTCCTCCACGATCGCCGAGCAGACGCATGTGATCCAGCTCGAGCACGCCCGGGCCGACACGATGGCCGACATGATCGGCAGGCTCATCGAGGAGCAGAACCGCGACGCGGCAGGCAGCTTCACGATCGTCCCCGAGCCGCGGACGAATTCGCTGCTTGTCTGGGCGTCACCGGATCTGCTGCGCAATATCCGCACGATCGCCATGGAACTCGACAACACGCGTCCCAAGGCCGAGATGGGGATGCGCGTCTTCAAACTGCGCAACGCCAGGGCCGAAGACCTCGCGCAGCTGCTCGATGACTTCTTCGAGAGAGCCGGTGCAGGCACCCGGGACGACGTGCGCCAGATGATCATCAACTTCGGTATGCGGGATCCGTACACGGGCGAACACGTTCCCATGACGCTCGTGCACCAGGACATCACGATCACCCCGGATCCGAATACGAACTCGCTGATGGTGCTGGCGCCGGATAAGCACATCCACATGGTCGGGATGATGGTCGAGATGCTCGACAGCGTCGAGCCGGTGACCGCGGACCTGCGCATCTTCCCGCTGCGCAACGCGGACGCGACACGAATGGCACGGCTGCTCGAGGAACTCTTCCAGACCGGGCGCGCCGCGGACGGCCGCCCCCAACTCGTGTTCGCTGGCGCTGAAGCGGGCACGGTGCCCGCCGGGCCAGGTGTCATTGATCTGGCATTCTCCGTCGACGAGCGGACCAACTCGCTCATCGCGGCCGGCAGTCCGTCGTACCTCAAGATCGTCGAACGGCTCGTCTTCGAGCTGGATCGCGTCGAGATGGAAGAGCGTATCGCGCGCGTCGTGCACCTGCGGAACCGTCAGCCCGAAGTCGTGGCGACCGCGATGCGGGCGTATTTCGAGGAGGAACAACGGGCGCTGCGCGAGGTCGCCGAGGGTGAGGCGGCGCTAAGGCAGTTGCAGCGCATGGTCGTCATCGAACCGGGTGGCGAAGGGTCCAGCGCGCTGCTGTTGCGGTACAACCCCCGCATGGAGGCCGAGGTTCTCAACGTCCTCAACGAGCTCGACCGCGCGCCGGCGATGGTGATGATCCAGGTGCTCATCGCCGAGGTGACGCTGGATGATCGGTTCGAACTCGGGATGGAGTTCGCGCTTCAGGACCTCTCGTTCAGCAAGCAGGCCGTGGAAGGGCCGCCCGGGATCGTCACCGGCCCCGGTCATGATTTCATACTCGGAACCGATATCGGCGGCGCGACGAGCGAGACCGGCCTGGGCGGTTTCACCTTCACCGTCACGAGCGAGGATTTCAACTTCCTGTTCCGCGCGCTTCAGGTCGAAGGGCGACTCGAGGTGCTCAGCAGGCCGGCCATCATGGTGCAGGACAACCAGGAGGCAGCCATCACCATCGGCGAACGCGTCCCGACGGTCCAGAACGTCGTGGTCTCCGCAGCCGGCGTGATCACGCCGAGCGTCACCTACGAGAAAGTGGGCGTGCTCCTGAACGTGACGCCGATCGTCAACCCGGACGGTTTCGTCAGCATGCAGATCGCCCCGGAGATCTCCTCGATCGGCGTCTCGAGCATTTCGATCGGAGGGGGCGTCACATTGCCTACGTTCACGGAGCGGTCGGCCGAGACCACGGTGAACGTCAAGGATGGTGAAACGATCATTATCGGCGGCCTGATCACCAGCCGCGAGAACAAGAGCGAATCGAAAGCCCCGCTGCTGGGCGACTTGCCGTTGCTGGGGAATCTCTTCCGGGCCAAGGTGGACACTACCACGCGGACGGAACTGCTCTTCGTGCTCACGCCGCACGTGGTGCGCACGCCGGAAGACCAGCGGCGGTTGTCCCTCGAGATGCGCGATCAGTCGGGCTTGCTCGAAAATGTCCGCAGAAGCCCGCTCATGGGCAGACTTCAGGTGCGCCCGGATGAGGATCCCTTCGCGCCGGTGGAGATGCTCGAGCCGATCGAGGAACGGCCGAGGATCGAGGGGCCCGCGCCGATGGGGCCGGAGATCGATGAGCTCGGCCCGCCTCTTTCGATGATCGAGATCGTCAGGCCGGGGCGTGAAAATCAAGAGGACGCGCCCGCCGAGACGTTCAGCCTGGAAGTTTCCGCACCCGACAGCCCCTGAGCGATCTCAGGGGCCGCGAAGGTGCGTTTTGATGTCCGTCGGGCAGGTTAGGAGAAGTGACGGAACGTGACTTATTCGTCTAAACAAAATGTCGTTTTCTACGTTTTCCACTGTGTGGCACGTCGTGTCACATGCACAACGTCGGCAGGGCTGGGGATCTGTGCATGGGCTGCACTCATGCTGGCGGGGTGTGCCGCACCGGGGCAGGGGGGGGGCTGGGGAAACGAAACGCGACATGAGCCGCTCGAGACGAACGTCGTTCGCGTGGCTGCTTACTATCCCTCCCACAATCCATGGATCTGGGACGAAACGCGCACCCATGTGCGGGGCATCGTAATCAGTGCTCTCTACCTGGAAGGCCCTAACGTGCTGGGGGTTTTCGGGGACGGGATCATCCGCCCGCGGGTCTATGTGCACGATCCGGACGACCTCGGAGATGCGCATCCGCGCCTCGCCAAGGAGTGGGTGTTCGACGTCGACGATGCGAGGCCTTTTCGTTCGAGTCGGCGAACCCTGCTCGGGGAGGGCTATCGGCTCCACCTGGTCTGGGATGACGAGTTGGATCTCAGCGGGCATCATATTCGCATGGTCGTGGCCTTCGAGCGACGCGACGGGACGTACATTTATTCAGGCAAGAAGGACTTTCGCGTCCCGCAAAGGGGAAAATAAGGCGCGGAAACGCGCCGGATGATCAGAACGGAATCTGACAAAGGGGTATCACGTTGCATCCATGGATGGATCGCAAGCGGACCATGGGAATGGGTATTGTCGGCCTGGCGGTCATGGCGGTGACGATCGGTTGCCGACACGGGCCGGGGGAGGCCGATGGTTCGACGGGTACTCCCCCCGACTCAGCGCAGGCGACATTTGAAGCCATGCGAGACTGGTACGCACAGGGAGCGTACGCACGCCTGCGACCCCATATCGACCCGGCCCAGCGCGACAACCTGATCGATCTGCTGGTGGCTTTGGATGAACTCCTGGCTGCCAATGAAGCTGTCCTGGCGGCGATCCGTGCCGCGTGTCCGACCGCGGATACGGCTCAATTCGATCTGAGCTACCTGCGCGACTGGATGGAGCTCTTTTCGCGGGAGGCCCGGATCGTTCATAAACAGGAGCAGGACGGACGGGCGGTCTTAACGGTCCAGGTGGGCATGCGCATGCCGTTCGAACGGCTGGAATTCGAGTTCCGTGACGGCAGATGGGTTTACCTGCCCGGCCGCATCCCGCGCGAAACGGCTTCAGCCGTACGGCGATTGATCGTCACGCTCGATCGATTTCGCGTGACCGTGGCGTCAGAACGTCCCGTGACGGAAGATACGCTCCTCCAGGAGTATCGGATACGGGTCCGGCCGAGACTGGCACAGATCGTACGTACCGCCCGGGAGGTCGATCCTTCGGCATCGGCACAGCCGGACGGGCACGCTGTCGTTCGGTGAACGAGCGACGCGA
>PWPN01000097.1 GCA_003557125.1 Phycisphaerae bacterium
CCGCCCCGGCCAGCGTCGATTTCAGCAAGTGCCGTCGCCCGAATTTGTAGGTCGACATCATTACCCCCTCATGCAAGCGTACAACTTCCTAAATTGGAATCGCCAATTTGAAAATCATGAAACTGAAATCCCTATGTTACCCTTCTCCGATTTTATGAAATCAAGCCCCAGCATCAATATATTCTGGCAGCCGTTCTCAGTAATCCCAACATGATCGCTTCGCCATGTCAAGCTCCGCGGCAGCCTTTCCTGCGGTTCTTCACATCGGGGAGGGAAGTCGTTCCGCCCTCTGGACCCTCCCATGGCAATAAGATAGGCTCATGATGATAAGAAGGCCGTTCACTCGGCTGTGAAGTTGATTACGATGATGCGTTGGGCGGAGGAGGCGATTCATGCAACGATCGTTTCTTGAATGGAAAAGTCGTCTGCTTTGGATGCCGATTGCGGCTTTGATCTTTTCGGTCATTGCCCTGGATCGCATAGCCTCATTCGCGGCGGCTGAGGGTGAATCGGCACTTGAAGTGCTCACGTTGAGCCGTGACAGCCAAAGCGATTATGTCATTGTGATCCCGCAGCAGGCTTCGGCGGTCGAACGGACAGCCGCCCGTGAATTGCAGGAGCATCTGGCGCTGGTGACGGGCGCGTCGCTGCTGATCGTTGCCGTTGAAGATGCCCCCCCCGACCAGCCCCGCATCGTAGTCGGCGACAGTCATCTGACCCGCCAACTGCTGGGCGACTTCGATGCCGATCAATTGCCCCCCGACGCGATCGTGATCCAGACCGTGGGACGCGATCTCGTTTTAACGGGCCATCCGCGCCGCGGCACGCTTTATGCCGTCTTCACATTCCTGAAAGACCCGGTCGGCGTGCGATGGTGGACCGCGACGGAGCACCATCTTCCGAAAAGGCCCACGCTGACGATCCCGCATCTCGATGTGCACTACGCTCCGAAGATCGTCGACCGCTCGACGCGTTACCTGCAGCTTTCCCACGGCTGTTTTCTGCCGCGGGATGGTTTCAGCGAAGCGGAGCGCCGTCGGATGGGCGTATTCTCAGCCCGGATGCGTCTCAACGGGCACGACCACTGGGCCATCCCTGACGAGTACGGCGGTCCCAATACGCTGCTGGGATGGGTCCACACCTTTTACGACATCGAACCGCTGCTGCCGCCGTCGAAGTATTTCGAAAAGCATCCGGAATGGTACAGCCTCATCGACGGCCAACGCACGCACGAAAAGGCGCAGCTGTGCCTGACCAACGACGCGATGCGCGAGGAACTGACGCGAAACGCGCTCGAACGACTCCGCCAGGCGTCGGACCCGACGATCATTTCGATCAGCCAGAACGACAATCAGCACAACTGCCGGTGCATACAATGCCAGGCTGTGGAAGCGCAGGAAGAGAGCCCGGCCGGCCTGATGATCCGCTTCGTCAACCGGGTGGCCGAGGACATCGAAAAAGAATTCCCCGATGTCCTCATCGAAACGTTGGCGTACCAATACACCCGCAAGCCGCCGCGACACGTTCGCCCGCGGCACAACGTGCTCGTGCGTCTTTGCTCGATCGAGTGCGATTTCGCCCGGCCGCTCGCCGAGAGCCCCTATAACGCCGACTTTCGAGAAGACCTGGAAGAGTGGAGCCGGATCGCCCCGCAACTCTATATCTGGGATTACCTCGCCAACTTCGGCTACTACCTGATTCCTCATCCCAATCTTCACGTCATCGCGCCGAACATCCGCTATTTTGTCGAACACGGCGCGATCGGCATATTCGAGCAAGGCGACAGCGGGACGCATACGGGCGACTTCATTCGTCTGCGTGCCTGGTTGGTCGCTCAACTGCTCTGGGATCCTGACCGTGACGAAGATGCGCTCATCGATGAATTCCTGGCCGGCTACTATGGGCCGGCTGCCGAGCATTTAAGAGCGTATCTCGACCTGATGAGTGCGACAGTACAGCAATCCGACGTACCCCTGACCCGCATGATGATGGATACGAAGGGCTGGTTGACCCTCGATGCGATAAACGAGGGGACGCGCCTGTTCGAAAAGGCATTGGAGGCTGTGCGCGACGCGCCGGTGCTCTACGAGCGTGTTCGGCGCGAACGTCTGCCCTTGGATCTCGTCTGGCTGCGGCGTTATGACGAATTCCGGGAGAAGGCTGAACGCGAGCAACGCCCGTTCCTGGGACCGAAAGATCCCTCGGCTGCCTGCGAAGAATTCATCCGTGTCTCCAGAATGCACGGCGTGAAGGAGTTCAGCCAGAACCATTCATTCTCGATACTGGAACAGGCGCTTCGCGAGCAATTCAATCCGGTCGAGTAGGAAAGGGGCGGAGTTGTCAGCCTCCTTCTTTCAGTCGGTTCATTTCATCGAGCAGGACGCGTTGCATGCCCACATCGAAATGATTGTATTTGGCCGGTGATACGCGCAGCAGGCGAGCTTCGGCCTCCGAGGCTGCATAGCTGTCTGCCACGTACGCGAAGGCCAAGTCGGCCTTGTCCTTCGGTGCGAAGCGGTCCAGGGCGGGGGTGACCAAAACCAACGGCTTGGGCGCATGGGCCGCCAGGATCTCGTCGAGATCGTAAGGGACGTGCGCTTCCTTGCCGGAGAAAACGCCCAGCTGCGGCAACAGCATGGATTCCTGCGCCCAGCGTTCGATCCCGCCGGTTTCGAGAATGTCCGTATCGAGTCGGAACGGCAAGGGGGGGCAGACAAGCCCGTAGCCGGTCGGTCGCGCATCCAAGGCCATGAGATGAATCGCGGTGAAAGCGCCCGTCCCGTAGCCCACGACCCAGATCCGGTCGGTGTCGATGTAAGGAAGCTCGTGCATGGCATCCAGCGCAGCCTTGGCGTCGCGTACCATTTTTCCGAGTAACGACCAATTGGGATGCCGGTCATAAAACAGGGCCGCCTCGTCGACGCGCCGGCCGCTTCCGATCGGGTCGAAGCAAAAGACGGCATAGCCCGCCCGCGCCATGGTCCGGTAGGCATGCTCGCCCCTTCGATAGGCTGCGCTGTAACCGCGGGGCGCGCAGAAGGGGGGCAGATAGAGAATGGCGGGCATTTTTTCGTCGCTGTCCCTGCTGCCCTGCGGAAGATACACGTCGCCGTTGATATATTCACCGAACACCAGTTCGTGCCGTTCGAGCCCCGTCCCGGCGATTCTGCGACCGTACAGGGTCTGCAAGCGCTCGCGCAGGATGCCGTAGGTCATGTTCGGGACACGGCCGCGCGGCGGTGCTTTGCCGAGCATCTGGTTTACTTTGGTGGCCAGCGCGGGCTCCGGCGGCGCGCCTCGCATCCGTTCGGGAAGATTGTCAGGCTCGAAAGGCAGCCTTGCGGTTTGCCGCCAACCTGGCCAGTCCCAGGGGTAGATGAACGTTTCGTCGAACTCGAATCGGCCGCGTCCGAAATGAAGGTCGCTCCAGTCCAGGTAGCGCTCGATGACTTCCGTCCAGGTTTCATGGCCGCCTGCCCGCCAAAGGATGCGCAGGTTGTCTTCAGCCTCGTATAGGCCGTAAACCGGTTTCGCAGCGAGATAGGTATGTTGCATTGCCCAGGTGTGCTCCACGTTATCGTTGTGGGCGATGCTCAGCAGGCAAGGCCGAGGTGCGCACAGGGCCGTCAAATGGTGCAGATCGACCGGAACCTTATGTTCGCGCCCGATGAAGAACCGCCACCGGGGGTGGAACCATTCCGGGAAACGTCGCGTGATATGTTCAATGCCCTCCTTGAACTCGGTTTCGCCCGCATAGCGCGAGGGGAGCGCGCCGCCCGTGCCGCTGCTGCTGGAGATCACCGCGGCGATGCGCTCATCGACCGCTGCACCCATCAGTGACGCTTTGCCGTTTCGGGAATGGCCTGTCAGGACGTTTTTCGTGATGTCCGCTTCGGGTACGGTGGCCAGGTAATCGAGGCACCGGCCCGCGGCCCATCCCCGCCGCAACAGGCGCGACCAGTCGTGCTCGGGCCAGGCTTCGGTAAAGGTGTCGGTATCGTCGCGACTGTCAGAGCCCGCATAGACGCATGCGATGTAACCTCGCCGCAACGCGATTTGCGCCCAGCCGCGATGGTTGTCCTGGGTCATGAAGATGGGAAACGGGCCGGGGCCTTCGGGGATGTAGAGTTGCACCCAGAGTCGCGCTTTGTGCCCGGGCCCGAAGCGGAGTTGCACCTCGCGGATACGCACGCCATCGATCGTCTGCTCGTCCAGTACCTCGGCGATCAGATTCGTGGGCGCCGGCGGGACACTGCCCAGAATCCAATGGTGCAGCTCGCCCAACAGGCGTTGGCGTTCTTGACGCCATGAGGCCACGGTATCGATCGTGACCTGCTTGCCGTCGATGATCGGCGAAAGGGGCCGCTGGACCGGTGCATGGCTGGGAAGGGCGGAAAAATCCGGGGGAAGCTCGCCCGTCGACTCCAGCCATTCCGTAAAAGGAGCGCTCTCGGGGATCATGCCGAGCAGCTCTTCAAGCGTGGCCTCGCGAACCGACGCTGCGGGAATCGTCATCGACAGCAGTGTTGTCAAAAATACGAACATGGCCTTCGTTCCTTTCTTATGACTCGCCTGGCATCGTGCAAGGCTGCCCGCCTTTCGACCGCACGCACCTGCAACCTTGTGCTCGATTGTTACCGCGCCGCCTTGGGGGCAATGGCTTCGTTTACGAGGATGATGGACGCTCGTCCGCGTTGGAAGCTCCACGGGCCGGTGAAGCGGACGAGCTCACCCTGGTACGTCTTCGCGTCCGCAGCCAGGATAGCCGGGAGCAGGGCGCACAACAGGGTTACCATGGTGAATACCTCCGTTTTGCGGGTTATTTATCTCGATGATCGTAAGACAAAGCCGAACGAAGAGCCAGCATGAAGGATTGTGGGTCGATTGACATGCTGTGGGGCCTGCTGCGCCCCGGCCGGGGCAGGGGCGTCTGGATAGACGCTGCAAATGCAGCACTGTACCATGACAGGTGAATGCCCCCGAGACGCGGGCAGGGAACGGGATTAAGCAGCCGAGCCGCGACCGTGAGGGAGCGGTCGTGCGATTTGTCGATTCCGCTTTTTTTTTACGGGCACGGCTCGGATTGAGTTATCAACACCCTCTGTAGCAGACATTTGTCGAATGTCGCCGCAGACCCGACTGGAGAGGAAAGGGCCTCATGCAGAACGCTGTTTGTCGATCGATCGTAATCACGACGGTTGGGATGGCCGGTGTGCTGGCTGCGATGGCATCCAGCCCGGTGCAGGGCGAGACGCTGTACGAATCTCAGCTTCGCGAGTTGGAGACGGTCCGGCAACGGATTATCGACGACCGC
>PWPN01000312.1 GCA_003557125.1 Phycisphaerae bacterium
GGCAATGCGCTTGAGCCCTTCCTCAGCCAATGGGTCTGCGACAAGAATCCTGGTCATGGTGGCGTGCCCTCTTTCCGTGTATGTGCCCTTGTCAACGAAGCCGTTCAATTCCCGAAGCGAAGCGTCGGCTGCTCCGGACAGTCTGCGGTAAGGCAAATTGTATCCAAAACGCCCAGACGTGCACGGGCAAGCCCCTGTAGCGGCCGCCCCTCCGTCTTCGCCTTCGGCTACGACGCGACGAGCCTTGGCGGCCGTCCTTGTTGAGCACTGTTCATGGATCAGTGTGAGCCACAAGCCCGCAGCCCACTGGTGTGGTCTCTGGGTATAGCACTGGCGGACAAGCCGCCAGTGGCACCGTTTATTGGCGCCCTTGGGTGTGAGCTGACGGGCGAGACGCCCGTACCACCCTGGCATGCCCGTACCACCCTGGCATGCCCGTACCACCCTGGCATGCCCGTACCACCCTGGCATGCCCGTACCACAAGCACGCGTGGTGTAGACGCGTACCCCCCCCCTAGCCCCCCCTTTGCAAGGGGGGGGGAATCAAAGCGAGCTTTCAGGCTGTCGGCAGGGTCCAGGGGGCTCGGTACTCGGGACGGCTGAGCAGTTCGTTGGCCTGGCGATCGTCGATGAAACGCTCGGTTTCCGTGTCGAAGCGGAGCGTGCGTTGAAGGTCGCTGGCGATGTTGGCCATGTGGCAGACGGCCGCGCCACGATGGCCTTGCTCGATGGAGGCGGCCGGCGTGGCCTGTCCGCGGACGACCTCCACGAAGTTCTGGAAATGCAGCTCGCCCATCTTTCCGTGCGGGTGCCGGACCGGCTCCTCGTCTTTGGGGTAGAACGTCCAGGCGCTGCGGTTGGCGACGAGGCTGCCCTTTTCCCCGCCGATCTCGATGCCGCCGTTCGTGCCCTGCACGCCGAACCGCGTCCAGAGTCGCATCTCCCACAGGACGGTCAGATCGGGGTAGTGGAACAACGTCGTCTGCGTGTCGTGCCATTCTTTGGCATCGTGGACGACGCGAATGCCGCCCGTGCCCGAGACCGCTGTCGGCAGGCCGAGGTCCAGCAGCATCTGGACGGTGTCCAGCCAGTGGGCGCCCCAGTTGCCCGTGTCGTTCGTTCCGGTATCGCGCATATAGTGCCAATTGTAATGCACTCGGTTCTCGTTGTAGGGTCGCCAGGGCGCCGGGCCGAGCCACAGGTCGTAATCGAGGCTGGCCGGGGGGTCGGAGTCCGGGATGATCGGGAGAAACGGGCGCTGGTGGGACAGCCACGCCCGTGCGAAGCCCACTTTGCCCAGGCCGCCCTCGGCGATGAACTGCCGTGCCTCGCGGAAGTGCGTGCCGCTGCGATGCTGCGTGCCCACGCAGAGCGCGAGGTTCGGGTGGCGGGCCGCGGCGCGCACCATCCGCTTGCCCTCATCGATGCTGTAGCTGGCCGGCTTTTCGAGGTAGACGTGCTTGCCCGCGTCGAGGCTGTAGAGCGTCTGAAGGGCATGCCAGTGGTCCGGGCTGGCCACGACGATCGCGTCGACCTGCGGGTCGTCCAGGGTGCGACGGAAGTCTTTTTCGAGTTTCGGCGCCGATTCCAGCGAATCGCCGAGCCGTTCGAGGGCGATGTCGATCATGGCCCGGTCCGGGTCGACCAGCGAGACGATCCGGCAGGCACCGGTATCGAGCAGCCCCTTGGCCACCTGCCAGCCGCGGATGCGACAGCCGAGAATGGCGACGTTGATCCGTTCGTTCGCGCCGCGTTGGGCCCATGTCGTCGAGCGGGTCAGCGCCATGGCGCCCGTGGCCAGCAGGCCTGCTGAAAAACTTCGTCGGGATATCTGTGTTTCCATGATCGACCTCAACTGTGTTAGGGAAGCGTTCTACGTGGCCCTTGTCATCGGGATACCCCAAGGGCCTACCGCTGTCAACCGGAGCTGACGGGCGATCATCTCGCCGCTGCACCGCGACGCCAGCGCGTCCATCCGATGGTCAGCAGGTAGAGCCCGCCGGTCAGCACGATCGTCGTGGCGCCGGTCGGGAGCTCGGGCGTGTAGCTGATCGCCAGGCCGGCGGTGGTCACCACGGCGCTGATGATCGTGGCCAGGACCATCATTTGCCAGAGTCGCTGCACGAAGTGTCCTGCGATGGCTGCCGGCAGCGTGAGCAGGGCGATCACGAGGACCAGCCCGACGACCGTCGTCAGCACGACCACGGTCAGGGCGGTCATCGCCAGCAGAAGCAGGTAATAGAACTCGACCGAGACGCCGCGCAGGCGCGCGAACTCTTCGTCGAAGCAGACGGCCAGGAACCGGTTGTAGAACAGCAGGCCGATGGTCACGACGAGCAGGTCGAGCACGCCGATGAGTACGAGGTTCGACCGCGAGACGAGCAGGATGTTGCCGAAGAGGTAACTCATGAGGTCTTCGTAGTAGCCCGGCGTGCGGGCGATGAAGAGAATGCCGGTCGCCATTCCGATCGCCCACAACGCACTGATGACCGTGTCCTCGCGTTGTCGGCCCTTCAGCGAGACCCATCCGATGATGAGTGCGGCGATGAGCGCAGCCGCGATCGCGCCGTGCAGCGGCGACAGCCAGCTCCAGCCGTGAACGACCTCGAGGTAGCGCGCGGCACCCATACCGCCGAGCGTGCAGTGTGCGACGCCTCCGGCGATATAGCTGATTCGCCGCGTGACGACATAGCTGCCGACCAGCCCGCAGGCGACGCTGGCGATGAGGCCTGCCAGCAGGGCGTTCTGAAGCAGGCTGCTGGTCGAAAGGGCCGTGAAAAACTCGCTCATGTGGCTGGCTCTCCCCCGGTCGGGTCCGCTTGGGAGCGATCGGCGTTGGCATGGACGAGCCGGACCTCCCGCCCGTACATGTCGGCCACCTGTCGGCTGGTCAGCTCGCTGCTGGCGTGCGTGTGCACGTGGCCGTGGACGCAGATGACCGTCTTGAAATAGAGCGAAACGAACCCGATGTCATGCGAGACCATGATCACGGTAAATCGGCGGTTCAACTCGCGGAGCGTCGCGTGGAGGTCTTCCTGGGCAGCCGGGTCGAGGCCGGCGGTCGGCTCGTCGAGCAGCAGCAGTTCCGGTTCGCAGGCCAAGGCCCGTGCGATGAGCACGCGCTGGCGTTGCCCGCCGGAAAGATCCGCAAACGTGCGATTCGCGACGTGGGCGGCGCCGACCTCGGCCAGGCAGCGTTGGGCTACGACCTTGTCGGATCTCCGATAGGGGCCGAAACGCGAGGTGTTGCCGAGTCGGCCCATGAGCACGACGTCCATCGCGTAGACGGGAAAATGGATATCGAGGTGGATGTGCTGGGGCATGTAGCCGATGCGCGGCCGGGCGTGTTCGGGCGGCATGCCGAGGATGCGGACCTGGCCGGTCTGCGGCACGATGAGGCCGAGGAGCAGCTTGAGCAGCGTCGTTTTTCCGCCGCCGTTGGGGCCGATCACGCAGACCAGGTCGCACGGCGGCATGGCCAGGGTCACCTCTTCAAGGACGGGCGGCCCGCCGTAGCTGAAGGAAACGTTGCGGCATTGGATGACCGGCTGTGCGTCGGTCACGATGAGCGCTCCTGCGTTTCGTCGGCCAAACGGCCATCGTGCGACAGGGCGTCGCGGATCGCGCCGGCGATGTGATGAAGATTCTCGAGATAGTCCTCAGCCAGCGGGTCGAGCGGGACGACCGCACCGTCGATCGCGCGCGCGACAGCCTCGGCCCCTTGTTTGCTGAATTGCGGCTGCACGAAGATGAGCCGCACGTCGGATTGCCGGGCTTGTGCGATCACACGGTCAAGGTGTCGTGCACTCGGCTGACGACCTCCCATTTCGATGGCGACCTGGGTGAGGCCGTAGTCGTTGGCGAAGTACCCGAAGGCAGGGTGGAAGACAAAGAACTCCCGACCTTCCAACGGGGCCAGCGCATCGGCGATCTGTCGGTCGGCTTCCAGGATGTCGGCTTCAAACCGCTCGAAATTGCGCGAGTAGATGTCCTCTCGGTCCGGGTCGATTCGCGCGAGTGTGTCGCGGATGTTGCGTGCGTGCACGATCGCCAAACGCGGGCTCATCCAGGTGTGCGCGTCCAGGCCGTCGTCGGTCGTATGATCGCAGTGCGGCCCGTGAACATGGCCTTGCACCGGGCTGTGGCCGTGGTTGCAGTGGGGCCCGTGGACATGACCTTGGCCCTGTTCGGCGGGTTCGTCGTCATTTTCGGAGCCGACAGGTTCGGCCGAAGCCACCTGCATGGGCTGGAGGTTGATGCCTTCGCTCGTATCGACGATCATCAGGTTCGTCAGGGCGGCTCCGATTTTCTCGGCCAACTGCCGTTCGAACTGCATGCCGATGCGGAAAAAGACGTCCGCTGCCGACAGTTGGACCATCTGCCGGGCGGTCGGCTCGAAGGTGTGCGGCGACTGGCCCGGCCCGACGACGACGTGGACGTTGACGTGCTCGCCGCCGACCCGCTCCACGAAATACTTTTGAGGCGGGATGCTGACGTAAACCTCGAGACGGTCCGTCTCGGCCGATGCCGTTGCATTCTCCCGTCCGCATGAGAACAGGCCGACCGGTACCATCGCCAGGGTCAGAGGCAGAAGGTATCGAGCAGGGTCTTTGCGTATCATCGTCCACGCTTCCTTTCGTAGTGGATCAGGTATTCCTTGTTATGCTACGGATGACTGGTCGTGGCCGGTTCGCCGCGCTGGCAGATGAGATGGAATTCGTGGCACTCGTCGCACTCGGTGACGGCATGGTCGGCTGCGAACTGCTGCCAGTGTCGTTTCTGTTTGGGGGTGAGCATCCCGCTGCCGTGACAGAGCGGGCAGGTGTTGGCCAACGCCTCCAGGACAGCCGACCGGATGAAGGCCGACCGATTGGGCACCCCGCGAAGCGCCTCCATCAGCGATGCATCCGCCTTGAACGTGACGATCGCCTGCTTTTCCGTAGTCATTCGATAGCTCCGTACATTGGCCTGCCCGGAGTTTGTGTCTCAGGCCACAGATAGGGCCTGATTACGTACGGCTCAGGGAGCCGTAATGCTCCAAACGGGCGAGACGCCCGTACCACCCTGATACCTTGCGCCCCCCGTACCACCCTGGCGTGTCCGTACCACCCTTTGCGCGATGGCTCAGATGGCTGCCCAATATTATTACTTCGTATTACCTGGCTGTCAAATTTGAGATTTTAGTTAGCCATTAAACCCACGGCCTCTGGCCGTGCGACCCGAAGAGCTTCGGAGCGATCCGGCGTTTACTTGTTTCGAATGGCGCGTAGGTTCTCCTTCCGGGAAGCCCCGTTTGGGAGA
>PWPN01000119.1 GCA_003557125.1 Phycisphaerae bacterium
CCGTAATCACCCGTAATCACCCGTAATAACCCGTAATCACCCGTAATCACCCGTAATCACCCGTAATCACCCGTGCCACCCTGTAACGGCCGTTTCTCCCTATGGGGGCCACTGGCGGCTTGTCCGCCAGTGTTTCGTGCGTGGACTCCAGACGTCCGCCACGGGGGGCGGACGCTACATCGCTTCCTCACGGTCGCGGCTCGGATGCAGATAGCTCCCACACGGTCGCGGCTCGGATTCCCGGTTGCGGCTCGGATAGCTCCCGTTGCACGTGGGCCGTTTTGTCCGCACATCGCGTCGAGGTACAATGGCCGATTGCTTTTTACTTTTTGGGGGCCATCGGGGAGGCCCGCGTCTTGGATCCGACCACACTTATCGTTCGCGGTGCCCGGGAGCACAACCTCCGGGACGTCTCGCTCGACCTGCCGCACGGCAGACTCATCTGCTTTACGGGCGTCTCGGGCAGCGGCAAGAGCAGCCTGGCCTTCGATACGCTCTACGCCGAGGGCCAGCGGCGCTACATCGAGTCGCTGTCCGCCTATGCGCGGCAGTTCCTGGGCACGCTCTCCAAGCCGGACGTCGACCAGATCACGGGGCTCGCCCCGTCCGTTGCGATCCATCAGAAATCGACCGGGTGGAATCCGCGCTCCACGGTCGGGACGGTAACGGGCATCTACGATTTCCTTCGCGTCCTGTACGCACGGGCCGGCCGACAGCACTGCCCGCGGTGCGATCAGCCGATCACCGCCCAGACTTCCGAAGCGATCGTCGGTCGCATCCTGACGCTACCGGAAGGGACGTCCATCGTCATCCTCGCCCCGGTCGTGCGTGGCCAGAAGGGCGAGCATGTCGAACTGTTGGCCGACCTGAAGCGACGCGGCTACGTACGGGCCCGGATCGACGGCCACATTGCCCGACTCGATGAGGCGCCCCGTCTCGGCCGACACAATCGCCATGACATCGAGGTCGTCGTCGATCGGCTCACGGTCGGCCCGGAAATTCGCACGCGGCTGGCCGAGGCAGTCGAGAGTGCCCTCGCGCTCGGGGACGACACGCTGATCGTCGCCCCCGCCGACGCGCCGCGTGTAAGCGGGCGCACTGCTCGCCGTGCACGCCGGGACGGGGACGCCGGTGTCCGGAGCGACCTTGTGCTGTCCTCGCGGTACGCCTGTGCGGATTGCGGGATCGGCCTGGACGCGCCGGGCCCGCAGCTGTTCAGCTTCAACTCGCCGGTCGGCATGTGCATGACCTGCGACGGCATGGGCACGACCTACACGTTCGACCCGGAACTGCTCGTGCCGGACCCGTCGTTGAACTTCTTCGCGCCCTGCATCGCACCGATGCGCCATACGCCGGGCCGGTGGCGGCGGCATCTTTACGAAGGCGTCGCACGGCACGTCGGCTTCGACATCCATCGGCCCTGGAACAAGCTGCCGGCCCGCGCGCGGGACGCGCTGCTCTATGGGACGGGCGATGCGCACATCACGTACGAATGGCGCTATCGCGGCACGTCCTACAAGCATGGCGGCACCTTCGACGGCGTGATCGCCGAGCTCGGCGCCAAATACCGCCAGGCGAAGGCGGGATTCGTCCGCAAGTACTACGAAAAATTCATGCGGCTGCGTCCGTGCGACACCTGCCGGGGCAGTCGGCTCAACGACCAGGCGCGTGCGGTGCGCGTCGGCGGTGAGGCGATTCATTCGCTTTGCGCGATGTGCGTCGGCGATATCCGCACGTTTTTGGATCGGCTCGAGCTCGGGCCGACCGAGACGATCATCGCTTCGCAAGTGCTCAAGGAACTCCGCGGGCGACTCGGGTTCCTCTCGGATGTGGGGCTCGATTACCTGACGCTCGATCGCGGGGCACCGACGCTGTCCGGCGGCGAGTCGCAACGCATCCGGTTGGCCGGCCAGATCGGCAGCGGGCTGGTCGGGGTGCTCTACGTGCTCGATGAGCCTTCGATCGGCCTGCACCCGCGCGACAACGAACGGCTGCTCGACAGCCTTTGCCGGCTGCGGGACATGGGCAATACGGTGATCGTCGTCGAACACGACGAGGCGACGATGCGTGCGGCTGACTGGATCGTGGATTTCGGTCCCGGGCCCGGTGTGCGGGGCGGGCACGTGGTCGCGACGGGCACGGTCGGCCAGATCGCGCGCGACACCTCGTCGGTGACCGGGGACTACCTGGCCGGCCGACGTCGGATCGAGGTTCCGGCGCAGCGGCGGCCCGTCGATGTGCGCACGATGCCCGGGGCAGACGGTCGCAAGAAAAAAACAGGACGCAAGGGACGGTCGAAGCGTGCTGAGAGTGCTTAAAGAGTGGCAGGCATCCGGTGAGGGAGCGATCTGCATCGGAGCCGCGACCGTGAGGGAGCGGGAGGGTGGTACGAGCGACTCGCCCGTCGGCAGGGCGAACCGCACTGGCAGACAATGTTGTGGCACCCATGCAAGGTGAGCAGTGCCTGATAAGGACGGCCGCCACGGGGGGCGGCCGCTACAAGATGGAACGGATCTCGCCGGGTGGTACGGGCGTCTCGCCCGTCGGTAGTACGAACCGCACTGGCGGACAAGCCGCCAGTGGCACCCATGCAGAGGTACCCATGCAGGGGCACCCATGACAGGATATGTTTCGAGCAGGAAGTGAGTAAGTGAGTCAGACAGCGCGCAAAACCAAAGCACGGCGCAAACGAGCAGCCTCGCCCGGCCGTTCGCGCGACGGTGCATCTTCCGACGGGAAGTTGCGCTGGCTTACCGTGCGCGGCGCGCGCCATCACAACCTCAAGAACATCGATGTGCCGATCCCGCTGGGCCGCTTCGTTTGCGTGACGGGCGTCTCGGGCAGCGGCAAGAGTTCGCTGGTGATCGACATTCTGCGCGAAGTGCTGACACGCGACCTGAACGGAGCGATCAACGTCGCGCCGGGCGTGCACGATCGGATCGACGGGGGCGAGCACCTCGACAAGGTCATCGACATCGACCAGAAGCCCATCGGCCGCACGCCTCGCAGCAACCCGGCCACCTACATCAAAGTCTTCGACGAGATCCGCAGCCTGTTTGCCAAGTTGCCCGACGCGGTCGTCCGCGGCTATCGGCCGGGCCGATTCAGTTTCAACGTGCCGGCCGGTCGCACCGGCGGGGGGCGCTGCGAAGCGTGCGAAGGCAACGGTGCCAACAAGCTCGACATGGAGTTCCTGGCCGACCTGTGGGTGACCTGCCCGGTTTGCGACGGGCACCGGTTCAACCGCGAGACGCTTCAGATCCACTACCGCGGCAAGAGCATCGCCGACGTGCTCGAGATGGATGTCCAGGAGGCCCTCGCGCATTTCGAGAACATCCCCAGGATCAACGCGATGCTCCGCACGCTCCACGAGGTCGGTCTGGACTACATCAAGCTCGGCCAGGCGGCGCCGACGCTCTCCGGCGGCGAGGCGCAGCGGGTGAAACTCGCGCGCGAGCTGGTCAAGCGGAGCACAGGCCGAACGCTTTACATTCTTGACGAGCCGACGACGGGGCTGCACTTCGAGGACATTCGTCGGCTGCTCGCGGTGCTGCACGGCTTCGTGGATGCGGGCAACACGGTCGTCGTCATCGAGCACAATCTCGACGTCATCAAGACGGCGGACTGGGTGATCGACCTGGGGCCTGAAGGCGGCGAGGCGGGCGGGTACCTCGTCGCGGCCGGTACGCCGGAGGAGGTCGCTGCGCGCCCCGAATCGCATACGGCTGCCCCCCTGCGCGAAGCGCTCACGAACCATGCGGCTGTCCCATCGGCGCGCACCGGTCGGGCGGGGCGTTCGCAGCGCAAGAAGAAGCCGGCCGACGGACGGCTCACGGAGGTTTCCGTCGTCGGGGCGAGCCAGCACAACCTCAAGGACATCACGGTGCGTTTCCCGCGCTCGAAGATGACGGTCTGCAGCGGCGTGTCCGGTAGCGGCAAGAGCAGTTTCGCGATGGACACGGTCTACGCGGAGGGCCAGCGCCGCTACGTCGAATCGCTCAGCGCGTACGCACGGCAGTTCCTCGGCCAGGCAGCCAAGCCGAAGGTCGAGCAGATCGCGGGGCTCTCGCCTGCGGTGAGTATCGAACAGAAGAGCGCGAGCCGTTCGCCGCGTTCGACCGTCGGCACGATCACCGAGATCTACGATTACATGCGCGTGCTCTGGTCGCGCGTCGGCGAGCCCTACTGCCCCCATTGCGACGTACCGATCGGCACGCAGACCTCCGACGAAATCGTCGACCGGATCATGGCGCTGCCGACGGACACGCGCCTGCTGCTGCTGGCAGCCATCGAATGCGGGCAGGGCGAAAGCTACGACGCATTGTTCGCCCGCCAGCGCGCCAACGGGTTCGCGCGCGTACGCGTCGATGGGCAGGTGCACGAACTGTCGTCCCCGCCTCACCTCGACCCGCGCGCCCGCTATGCGGTCGAACTGGTCGTCGACCGTGTCGTGGTCCGCGCACGGCAGCGCGCGCGGATCGCCGAGTCCGTCGAGCTGGCGCTTTCGGTCGGCAACGGCTGGATGACGGCGGCATCGGTCGACAACGGGCAAGAGCACCGTTTTTCCCAGCACCGCTCCTGCACGCAGTGCGGCCGAAGCTACGACGATCTGATGCCGCACCATTTCTCGTTCAACAACCGCCTCGGGTGGTGCCCGACGTGCGAAGGGCTCGGCACGCAGCAGGGGGCGAGCGTCAGCCTCATCGTGGCCGATCCCCGCCGGTCCCTGCGGGGCGGTGCGATCGCGGGATGGCACCGGCTGGACGAAGAGCCTCTTTTGCGGGGCATGGTCCAGTGCGTCGCCGATTACGAGGGCATCTCGCTCGACACGCCCTGGTGCGAACTGCCCGACTCGGCCCGGCACGCGTTTCTCTATGGGACCGGCCCGCACTGGCATGAAGGACCGTTCGGCACGCGGTTCCAATGGAAGGGGTTTTACCCGGCCATCGACGAGGCGACGCGCAGCAGCTGGCAATACCGCCAGAAACTCAGCCATTTGACCACCGAGGTCGCCTGCCAGCGGTGCGGAGGCGGGCGCCTGCGGGAAGACGCAGCCGTCGTCCGCGTCGGAGGCTCGACGCTGACATCGATTGTCACGCGCCCGCTCGAAGAAGCCCTCGCGTTTTTCAAGGCGCTCGACCTCGACGCACGCCAGCGCAAGATCGCCGGTGAACTGCTCATCGAGATCCGCGGCCGACTTCAATTCCTCGTCGACGTCGGGCTTACGTACCTGACGCTCAACCGGTCGGGGCCGTCGCTGTCGGGTGGCGAATCCCAGCGCATCCGGCTAGCTTCG
>PWPN01000017.1 GCA_003557125.1 Phycisphaerae bacterium
CATCTTCCGCTGGACGGCGGCAGGTCGGAGCCCCGCACGGGCGGGCCGACGCGGATCGTCGTGACGTTCGATATGGATGTCTTCGGTTCCGACGCGGGCGCTCCGCTGCTCGATGATGTCGTGCTGTCAGCCGGCACGGTCGTTGACGTAACGATCGAAGGGGTCGTCGTGACGGTGGACATGGCCGACGTGCCGGACGCGACGGTGCTGACCGTGGCTTTCCCTGGTATCGCAAACGATTCAGGCCAACCCTGCGCGGACTCGCTTTGCATTCGCGTGCTGCTCGGCGACGTGAACGGCGACGGGACGGTTTCCGTCAACGACATGGTGGCCGTCCGCAACCACCTGAATCAGCCCGTGTCCGTATTCAACTTCCAACATGACGTGAACGGTGACGGGACGATCTCCGCAGCCGACCTGGTCGAGGTCCGCAACGCCATGGGCGCGGGTGTCGACCTCTGTCCGTAGCGTGCTCGTTCGGCAGATTCATCGCTTCATTTATGCAATGCACGGCAGGCTCGGTATCCGGCACCGAGCCTGCTTTTTTTGGGTGGTGTGCCAGGCATGGTGTTTGACTTGGAGGTGCAAGTCCTCTGGGGGCCTTGATGACGGGAACCCCTCGCCGAACAACAAGGGTGCCCGTCGCGACCGCCGGATACGATGAGTACGTCCGATGGTGTGAGAGGACGGGTGCCGCAAAGCGCCCTCCTGCTTGATTGATAGTCAAGGGATGATGCGAGCACGCCAGCAAATAGTCAGTGAAGCGAAACTCAATGACTTACGAGCCATGCGGCGCTTTGCGCCGGGAGGGAAGCTTCGGTAACTGAGTCCTCTCGTTCTGGTATTCGGCGAGAAATTCGAGGAATTTCAGGATCGTGGGCGTAAAAATCTTGCGCTGGCGGTGGATGATGCCGATCGGGCGACTCAGATCGCGAATGGCCAGTGGCGTGGCTGCCAGCGTGCCTGTGGAGGTCTCTTTCCACACCGTCGGTTCGGGCAGGATGCTCAGTCCGGTCCCGATTTCGATGGCCTGCTTGATCGTCTCGATGTTGTCGAATTCCATGACGACCTGCACGGAGACCTGGTGCTGTCGCAGGTGCCGGTCGATTTCTTTGCGTATCGGCAGGTCGCGGTCGAAGGCGATGTAATCCTCGTCCCGAAGCTGATCGACCGTGACCTTGGCCTGTCCGGCGAACCGGTGGTCCGGGTGACAGACGACGACCATGTTTTCCGAGCGTAGCGGAATGACGCTGAGCCCCCGTCCCGCCGACGGGTAGGAGACCAGGCCGAGGTCGGCCGTCTCATCGTGAACCGCCTCATAGACGCGACTGGGATGCAGAAACTCCAACCGGACGCGGGCTTTCGGATGGCGCTTCATGAATTGCTGCATGCATGCGCTCATCTGATGGAGCCCGACCGAGTAGATGGCAGCGACCCGTACGGTGCCGGCAATCTCCTGGCGAATCGAGCGGACCTGAGTGTCGATCTGCTCGTAGATTTCCAGAACCTGCCGCAACCCCTCGTAAGCTGCCTGGCCTTCGGGCGTGACGAGGAACGGGCGCTTCGAACGATCGATCAATTGCACCCCGTAATGGCGTTCGAGCTGATGGACCGCCTGACTGGCCGCCGACTGGGAGATGCGGTTGAGGGCAGCCCCGCGCGAAAAGCTCTTCATGCGGATCACGTCGCAGAAAACTTTGATGGCATTGAGGTTCATGACAATCGTTATATTAAAGATGCTAATAGCAGATGTCAAGCATGTCCGCAGATGTTAATACGGCCCGCGCTGTGCGACCCCGGACTTATGGCTCTCTGCATGGAGCAGGACGCTGCCGGATGACCTCCCAGAAGTGTGCGAAGAAACGCTCGCTCATCACATCCCAGGCGACCTGATGACGGCCCGAAGGGTCGTCGGTGGCCAGGTGGCTTCGACCGGCCAGCGGGGCGGGGTGCGTTGGCACACGTACGCGCCCGCGGCGGTATCGGCACAGGTCGGGGGCAAACGCAACGGCGGCCGCCAAGGGATCATGGAAGAGAATTTCATCTCGGAGCCGTGACCAGTGCTCGGCCAGACACGAAAGGAGAGGCAGGTCGGCGGCTTGAAAAAGTTTGCGGCACCGTATCGCGTCGAAACGGCACTGGGTCGTCACGTCGAGACCGATAAACCGGATGCGGGGTACTTTGGCCGACAAAACACGGGCAGCGGCATCCGGGTCGGCAGCCATGTTCCATTCGATGGGCCCGTAACCGGCGGGGGAACTGAAATAGACGCCCCCCATGCAGACCATCTGCTTGAGTAGACGAGCGGTTTCGGGTGCGTGCTGGAAAAGAATGGCCGCATTGGTGAGCGGCCCGATGCATATCCACGTGAGTTGCCCGGGCTGAGCGTGGATGCGATCGCGCAGGAAATCGACGGCTGAATCCGGTTCGAAGTCTTCTTTGTAAGCACAATCGGTCAGCAGGCTTCGCTGCGGGACAGCGGGTCGCGTCGGTTCGAGACGTAGCGGACGCTCCGCTCCGCGATGGATCGGCATGTCGTTGCGCCCGAGGGCGATGCAGAGGGCTGAGGCCAACTGGGCGCGTGCCAGCGTGTCTCCATGGGTCGTCGTGATACCGACCAGCCTGCAATGCGGTTGCCGAAGCAGATAAGTCAACGCCAGGGCGTCATCGATGTTCGTACCGATATCCGTGTCCAGGAGGACGGGCAGCGGTTCGGCTGTCGGATGCTGCGTCACGTGCGTCCTCCCTGAGTTGGCTGTGCGCAAAAAAACGCCCGCGCTTTTGGGGGAGGTTAGAGTCGCGGAGAGCGCGGGCGATAGGGAATGGCTAATTTGTTTAAAAGGCCTTTACATTGCACATCGCAAGCGTAGATTTGCCTGTCTTCTTTTCTCCCTCATTCGGCCGGACATGTATGGCCGCTCATAACGGGCGGTTAGAGTTGCGCGGTTCTTACCGCGGTTCCTCCCGTGCCATGTGTATAATGTACCCCAAAACGGAGACATACTGCAAGGGTTTTTTAATGTTTTTTTGGGACGAATCGCAAATTGCAGCGGGCACGGCAAAGGGGAGACGATTGGCTGGATACGGATCGGATGCTTCCATAGGCTGATATGCTGAATAATGAAGCGAGGCTGACGCTACAGTGTAGCTGAAGGCCGGGGGTGGGGCTGGTTGCAGCAGACGGGCGATATCGGGCTAGCGTGGTAAAATGATCTCGGTGTCTTATGAAGGCCAAAAGAGACGTTATTGACCAGGGCGCGTCAGAATCGGGGCGCCGGGCGGGACGGGCATGGCTCGAGCTTTCCGACGAGGAATTGCTGAGCCAATGTCGGGTGGAAACCTATAAGGCGTCCGGCCCGGGCGGGCAAAAACGCAATAAGACCTCGTCGGCTGTCCGCATTCGCCATGAGCCGACGGGCCTGACGGTAATCGCGACGGAAAGCCGATCGCAACATGAAAACCGGGCGCGTGCCCTGCGCCGCTTGCGGGAATCGGTCGCCCTGAATGTCCGGGATTCCGTCGATCGGTCGGCCGATCCGCCTCCCTTCGTCGCCGAGGCCCTGGAACGGACCCCCGGCCTGCATGTCAGCCGACGCCATCCGGACTACTACCGGATCGTCCATTACGTGCTCGATGTCTTGAACTCTGCGGAGGGCAGCCCCGCACAGGCGGCCCGCGCTCTGGGGATCACCACGAGTCAGCTCATCCGGTTCCTCAAGGCCGAGCCCAAACTGTTGGCCCGCGCCAACCAGCTCCGACGCGAAAAGGGGCTCAAAAGCCTGTCCTGACAAGAGCCGCCCAGGATCGCGATCCCGAATCTCTGCGAGCCGCTTACCGGGGGGTGCATCCTAAATTGGGTGGCGCGCTGCCAAAATGGCAGGTATGCTATCTGGGCGTTCGGGATCAACCGAGGTCCATTTCACGGAGCCGATCATGAAGGTCGAAATCACAGTGAAAGTCGATGGCAAGCTGGTCAAGCAGCATGTGGAGGAGGTCGGGGGCACTCTGGAACAGATGGAAGAGACGATTCACGCCCTGAGCAAGACCGTGGCCGGCGACACATTGCAGGCCAGCGTTGATGCGGTGGATGCGCCGCGCCCCCTTTTTCGGAAGCCGGAGGCAAGTTGCGACACAAAGGGTACCAGCGCCGCACCTTGATCTGCTTGAATGGTGAACTGGTGATTCGACGGGCACGTTATCGCTGTTCTGTGACGGGGCGAATCAGTTGTCCGCTCGACGCGGTTCTCGACCTTCCTTCCGGCGATGTGACGGTTGGCCTTGCCCGTCGTTCCCTTCGGCTGGCCACCTACACGAGTTTTGCGGCGTTGCAGGAAGAATTGGAGATTCAACACGGCGTGCGTCTGAGTGATAGCACGCTAAATCTGCTGATGCAGGCTGCAGGGGGGACGGCGGAACGCGATCGTCAGGAAGTCATCGACGAATTGCGTTCGATTCCGCGCGGCCTGCATCGGGAACAGGCGGTGAAGAACCGTCGTTTGGAATCGATCCCTCAACGCTTGTACGTCAGTTGCGACGGCGTCATGTACTGCACACGCTATCGGGAAAAGGATTCGGAAGGGTCTGGCGCGAATCGCTTGATTTATCAGGAAATGAAGGCCGGAGCGGTGTTCTGGCAGGATCGCGACGGCCAGTGGAAGAAGCGCGTGATCGCGGGGCGTGATGATCCGGAACGATTCGGCTTGAGCCTGTGGCATCTGGCGGTTGAATGCGGCATGCTGGAAGCGCCCGAGGTCATCTTCATCAGCGATGGCGGCAGCTGGTGCAATACGGTCGCTGAAATGTATTTCAAGGATGCCACGCGCATCCTGGACTGGTACCACCTGAGCGAACACGTATGGGAGGCTGCCCGCTTGTTGTATCCCAACGACGAGAAAGCCATGCGACGGTGGGCAAAGACGTGCCTGACGCATCTTCACGACTCCAGTGGCATCGGGCTCTTGCGTCACCTTGAGCGGAGTCGGCACCGGCGTTCCGCCGCGGATCAACCCGCTCTGGATCAACTGATCGGCTATGTGCGTCCTCGCTTGGCGATCACCGACTACGTGGAGTATCAGGCGGCTGGGTATGTGATTGGCTCAGGCATGATGGAGGCGACATGCAAGCAACTGGTCAGCCAGCGGCTCAAGGGGCCGGGCATGCAGTGGAGCGAGCCCGGAGCGTTGGCCATGACGGCCCTGATCGCGCATCGGCTTAACGGGACATGGGACCGCTTCTGGGCCTCACGGCCCCTACAGCGGGCCGCATAGTGCCCCGATGCGTCGGATGCACCCC
>PWPN01000324.1 GCA_003557125.1 Phycisphaerae bacterium
CCAGTGCGCGATCCGCCAGGACGATGGCCAAGTCCCTGCCCCACCATTGTGCCGATGGGACGGGTGCGTCCCGCATCGCATCCACCGGGATCGGATCGGCCGACAGGAGACGCCCGTTCAGAAACAGCACCCGCTCGGATGCAGGCGCGGCGTTGACCGGTCGGCCCGAACGCTCGGCCACGACCTCAGCGAGCATCTCCCTGCACGAATAATGCACGGAACCGATCGCCTCGTCCGGCAGCATGCTCTCTGAAAGAGAGCGATAGCCCACGCGCAAATCCCACGTCGGTCGCCAATAAGTCAGTGGATAGAGATCCTGGAATCCTCCATCCTCGAAGACCACGATGGTGTCGATGCACTGTGACATGATATTCGGTCCCCGTCGTAAACGCCCGAAATGAACCTCACTGAAGAAGGCTCTATTCGATCTTTAGGAAGCCGACCTACGCAATCAACCCCCCTGTCTCCCAGCCCGCTGTAACGGGAAGTTACGCGCAATGAAGCGTGCTTCCCGCTTTACCCAGAAGGCACGTGGTCGGCTGTGAGGTCAGTACTAGTACGATGCGAGATCACATACGGCGAGTAATACAATCAAAATTTAAGAAACGTTCGGCGGACAGGCAAATGAAAAATGAAGCGGCCCTATAACATGACGCATGGGAGATGCGCTTTGTATGCGCAGAAGCAAAAACGCTCCTGAATTTCCAAAGGCGGGCAACGGTCACTCTTGAGGATTCGCGGCCGACTGCTCGGGGGCTGGACTCTCGACGGCAGCTTGCGTCTCGGGGACTTCCGGAGCGGGTGCCGTATCGGTCGCGGGCTGCGTCGTGGGCGCCAGTCGGGCTGCGACCTGCGAGCGGGTGCGCTCGGCGATCCGATCGAGCCGCGCCTGGCGCTCGTTGTGGGCACGGCGCTGATCGGCCCGCGGAATCATATCGAGCTGACGTTTGAGCCGCTCGAACATGTGCTTGGCGATCGGGGCTTCGAGGGACTGCCGTCGCTCGTCGAGATCTTTGCGACGGTCGCGGGCAGCCGCCAATGCTTCGGGGTCGCGTTTGGGCTCGGCTGCCGCAAGCTCCGCATAATCGGCTTCGAGTGCCTCGAAGGCATTTTGGCGGGCCTCGCGGTAAGCGGCCGCCTCGGTACGCATCTCCCGCAGCACGGATCGTGCAGCCTCGGCCTGGCCAGCATCGAGTTGGTAATTCTGGATGAAAATCCGCACGTAGTACTGCCAGGCATCCTCGGCGTTCATGACGCGACGCGGTTCGGGGCCGACGCGACCGGGGAAGTCCGTGGGGCGGACTTCGCCGCGCGACCATCGCTCGAACTGCTCATCGAACCGCTTGAAGGCCTCGTCGATCCCCTGGAGATCGCGGTCGTGGAGATCGCGCTGCGTATCGTCCAGAATATCCCGCCACTGCATGTTGCCGTCGACGATCTCTTCGTGGATGGCTGCCAGCAACGGGCGTGCGCGGCGCCCGAACTCCTCGACCGCACTGGTCGGCGGAAGCTGGCCGCTGAACTGATACTGCCAATACTCGGCCATGAGCGACCGGACTTCGCGTTCATGCTCGCCGAGAAAACGTTTCACGCGCTGGGTCATCAACAGGCGTGTGTACTGTTCCTGCTGTTCGGAAAGGTTGTATTGTCGTGCGATCTGGCCGACGATCGACTGCATGATCTGCTCGGCGTTCCAGAAGAGTGGGGAATTGAAAGCGGAGCTGTCCGCGGTACGACGGCCGCCGCGTTGCCTTGGCGCTTGCGCATCCTGCTCATCGCCGACGGCTGCCTGCGGAACACCTCCCGCCAGAATAGCCAGTCCAACCAGCCCCCCCAGGGCCATCCGGTTGATCCGCTCCACCATGTGATTCATCCTTTCGCCCGCTCTACGGGCCGACTGTTCTATCCGAGCGCCTCGATCCGAGCGCCTCATTGTGCAAAGGCATTTCCCTGCTTACCGGGGATTATACAGGCTTGCAGCTGTCCGGTCGCATTTCGAGGGCGATCGTACAGATGGCACGGGAATCGCGAAAGGCGGTTTTTCGAGTGGGAACGGTGTTCAGGGCCGCTTCAGGGTCGACGGCGACGGTACGAGCCTGGACGGAGCCTTCGTTGCAAACGGCTGACGATACCGGCCATGCCTCGTTGAAATGCGGTAAGGTAATAACGCAATTTCAGTCGGCCGAATCGCCGGGCCA
The DNA here is from genome assembly GCA_003557125.1 of Phycisphaerae bacterium. GTDB lineage: Bacteria > Planctomycetota > Phycisphaerae > UBA1845 > PWPN01 > PWPN01. Next base: position 2,199 of record PWPN01000324.1, read on the forward strand.
TCCGGCTGAGAGCGGGCTGTCCGGGTTGAACCGCCAACCCGCGTTGGATCATGTCCCATGCTTCCGGGAAGCACCCCAGCCGGACGAGCGCTTCTGCCAGCCTCTCAAGCACGACTGTATTGGTCGGGTCGTGTCGAAGTGCACGCCGGCAATAGGCGACGCCGCCTTTGAGATCCCCCGCAAGAAATCGACAGACGCCTACGTTGTGCAGCGCCAGGGATGAGCCGCGCTGGTATTGGAGGGCCTTGCGATAAAAGGCTTCCGCCTCGTCGTGGCGGTCCATCCCCAGCAGGCAGTTTCCCAAGGCCAACAAAGCCGTCACGTCGTCCGCCTTGTCGGCCAATGCAGCTGTCAGGAAACGGTGGGCATCTTCGTAATGTCCCCGACGCACCCCGAGCAGTCCCATGTAGGTGGCCAAACCCGGATGGCGGGGATCCTGGGCATAGGCGGATTCGAGGTGCTCGGTGGCTGCGTGAAGGTTCTCTTCGCGCAGATACACGAGCCCCAGCAGGACCCTGGGGGACACCGCGTCGGGGTCGAGTTCGAGGGCCTGGTGAAACTTGGCCTTGGCTGCCTCGGTTTCCTTAGCCTCCAGCAGCAGCTCGCCCATCTCCATGAGCAGCGCCACGTTACCGGGGTCGCGTCGCAGGGCGGACAGATAGAATGCGCGGGCCTTGGCGATATTCCCCTGGAGCCGGTAGATCTGCGCGATCCGCGCGCGGGCCTGCGGGTAATCCGGTTCGATCTCGAGCGCGCGCTGCCAGCAGTAGAGTGCGCGTTCGAACAGACCTCGGCAGGCGAGCGACTCGGCCATGTGGTGGAAACAGTCCGGGCAATTTTCGTCGAGCTGTTGAGCGAGGTAGAACATCTGCTCGGCGAGGTCGTGCTCGCCGAGGCGCGTGTAGGCGGCTATCCGATGACAGTACGCAGGCTCGAAACCGGGCAGATCGGTCGCCAGCTCCTCGAAGACCTCGACCGCTTCGGTATAGCGGGCCGTGCGAATCAACGCGATGCCCAACAGCGCGGCTGCGTCGGCGGCCAGCGTCGGATGCGCGCGGGCCTGCCGGTACGCTTCGATGGCCTCATCGAGTCGATCGAGTTCGTCGAGCACGCGTGCGCGTTGGAGGTGCCCGTTCGGATCGTCCGGATTGATGGCCAGTGCAGCGTCCAGCTCGGCCAATGCTTCGTCCCACCGAGCGGACTCGGTGAGTTGAAGCGCCCGTTCGACGTGCGTCTCGGCGTCCAGCCACTCGTTCATGTCGTGCGCACCCCAGTATCGTCCGACATGTCGGGACGGCCCGCACACGATGGGGCCGTACGCTTACCTAGGGAGGCTATCGGACACCCTTGCGGCCCGGTCGCGTTAAAAGAGCATCCGCTTTTTGAGGGAGATGAAGGCGCGCGGTGTCTGCCCGGCGCGCCGCCCTGTTATCGGACGGCGGCACGAAGATGGGCGTACCATTGAGGAGGCACGTGGCTGGGAAGTCAGGTTTTCAGCTCATCGCAGTGGAGGCGGTAGTGTTTGTCGAAAGCGTCGGCGAACGTGAAAACGTTGTCGAAGTCATCGATTCGATCGTCGGGCTGTTTCTGGAGCCAGCCGTGGTCGACCAGGGCAAAGACGATCGTTCCGATGTCTTCGCTGGCGGTGATGTTCCAGGACGCCAAGAGCGAGCGGGCCATCAATCCCCAGCGTTCCAGGGCGATGTCGCGGATCGCCCAACAGAGCTGTCGGCCGCTGATGTGTCGATTCATCTCGGTCGGCCCGCCCATCCGATCGAGGGCTGCGGCGATCTCGGCGGGCAGTTGGCCGGTGTTCGCGCGGACGAGCAGTTCCTCGGAACTGACATCTCTTTGGAGCATCCAGTGGGCGACGCGTTTCTCGTCGGCGGTCTGTTGGCCGTGGATGCGTTCCGAAGCGATTCCGATGCATTCCTGCACGAAAGCGAAGGCTGCCAACGGGTAATTGCCAACCTGGCGGACGACATCTTCGATCGGTGTGTGAGGTTGATGGCTCATCGGATAACTAAACGTTCCATGATTGCTAAGGATTTCTTCTGACGAGGCGGTACCGTCCGCCTTATGATTTCGATCTGCGTGATCGACCTCCCCGCCCTCGCCGACGCGGACGCCCGCGGCGCTTGCTTTTGCGCGTCGGCTCCTGAGTTTGCGACTCCGGCTGGTCGCCGGCGGAGGCCGTCGCCCCCTTCTGCGGATCCTCCGAGCCGGCACCGGTGGGAGCATCGACCGATTTTTCCGGTGCAGCGGGCCGCCCCTGAATGCCTGGGCCCGGGTTACCGTCAGACTCGTTCGGCCTTACGGATGTCTCGTCCGGTTGAGCCACAACGGCCGGTTCCATCGGGCGGTCGGCCGAACGGTTGGCGCGGTTGCCGTCTCGCGCGGGATGTCGCACCTGACCCGCGCGCGGAGCCTGTTCGCTCCGCTTGGGAGCGGACGTGGCGCCGGCCGGCTGCGTACCGGGCGCGACGTTGCGTTCGACGATATCCTCGACGGAGACCACGGACATGCGGCCGCCTTCGTCGACGACTCTCACGAGCTGCGTGAGGATCTGTCGTTCGATGACACGCCCGACGACATCCTGCGTCGCGATCCACGACCCGAGCCGCGGCAGGCGTTTGACGAGGGTTTCGTAGGTCTCATGCTCATAGCGGAGGCAGCATTTGAGTCGGCCGCATCGACCGCTCACCTTGGACGGATCGAGCGTGGCTTTCTGTTGCTTGGCCATCTGCATGCTGACCGGTTTGAGCGACTTGAGCAGACTCCGGCAGCAGCATTCCCGCCCGCAGGTTTCGTAGTCGGCCAGCAGCCTTGCCTCGTCCCGTGCGCCGATCTGACGCATCTCGATCCGCGTCTGGTATTCGGACGCCAGCCGGCGGACAAGCTCGCGGAAATCGACGCGTTCGGCCGCAAGGAAGTAGAAAACGACGCGCTCGCCGCCGAACAGGTGTTCGCAGTCGACGATCCGCATATCGAGACCGTACTCGTCGGCGAACCGGTTGCAGGTATCGATTTTCTGGCGGACGCCTTCCTCGATGTGACGAAGCTCGATGAGGTCGGCCTCATTGGCGACGC
>PWPN01000225.1 GCA_003557125.1 Phycisphaerae bacterium
AGGGTGGTACGGGCGTCTCGCCCGTTGAGTGCATAATCCCACCGGCCGTCACGGGGGGCGGCCGCTACATTCGCTAAGGGTGACGCTTACGGTCGCGCGCGGTTGGCCTCGAGTTGTGCACTCAGCTGCTCGATCAATTCACTGTGGGCAGGCTCCTCGGCCACATTGACGGTCTCGTCCGGGTCAACGTGGTGATCGTAGAGCATCCGGGCGAAGAGCCGACCCTGTCCGTCGCGGTACTCCGTATAGCGGTACCGCTCGGTGCGGATGGTTTCCCCTCTCTGGAAACGACCCACGGCTATCTGCCTGTCCATTGCTTCCTCCTCGCCTCGCAGAAGCGGGACCAGGCTCGTCCCTTCGAGATGCTCGGGCAGGGGCAGGTCGGCCAATTCGCAAAGTGTCGGATAGATGTCGATGAATTCGACCGGAGTCGGACAGGCGATCCCCTCGGGCATGCCCGGAGCGCGGATCAGCAGCGGTGCCCGCATCGACGTTTCGAAGCAGGAATGCTTGCACCATAGACCGTGCTCGCCGAGCTGCCAGCCGTGATCGCCCCAGAGGACGACGATCGTGTCGTCCCCAAGGCCGAGGCGATCGAGCTCGTCGAGCAACCTGCCCACCAAGGCGTCGACATAACTGACGCAAGCGTAGTACCCGTGAATGAGCCGATGCGCGGTTTCGTCGGTGAGCGGTCCCTGTTGAGGGATGCCGGCGTACGCACGGAGTTCGCCCCAGCTGTGCAGAGCGGCGGGGGGGCAGTTTTCCGGTGGGCGATAGTTGTCCGGGAGCCGGATATCGGCGGGGTCATAGAGATCCCAGTACCGTTTCGGGGCAAGGAACGGCAAGTGCGGCCGAATGAAACCGACAGCCAGGAAGAAGGGCTGCTTTTTGTCGGCGAGGCGGCGCATGTCGGCGATCGCACGTTCGACCATCTTTCCGTCCGAGTACGCTTCGTCGGGCACGTCGGCCGACTCGTAGGCCGGCCCGCGGTGGCGGGCATTGGGGCCGCGGGGTGCCAGCTCGCGATGACGTCGCTCGATTTCCAGGCTCTCGGGCAGTACATAGCAGTCGCAATAACGGTCCGGCATATTCGGTTGCGGTTCATCGGGCAGGTTGGGCCGCCACGGTTTCTCCGACCAGCCGTCCGCGTGGTCGTCGAGGTAATGGAGCACTTTGCCGAGCGAAACGGAATGGTATCCGTGCCGCGTGAAATGCGTATGGAGCGGGATCGCATCCGGCGTGTCGCGATCGGCCCGGGACTGCCAGTTTACGAAGCGATTGGGGCTCGGGCGGATGCTGGTCATGAGGCTCGCACGGGACGCGCCGCACACGGGGACCATGCAGTAGGCCCGGTCGAAGCGCGTGCCGCTGTCGGCCAAGGCATCCATCCGCGGCGTGACCATGTGCGATCGGCCGTAACAGCCCAATTCCGGTCGAAGATCATCGACGGCGATGAACAGAACATTCGGACGTTTCGCGCGCGGGGCCACCTCTGTATCCGTGCGGATGTGTTCGGTTTCACCTCCCGGCAGCGGCGTAAAGGCACCGGCGAGCAGAACTGCGACCATACAGGCTGAAACGCGCCGACCGCACCCCATGCGTCCCGTTTTCATCGAGGTTCTCCGAATGTGCGTCGTCCCTGAGACATGATGGTAGAGGAACCGGGATGCATGTTCAACGAGTCGCATGAGTCAGCCGTCGCACGGCGCATTTTCGCGAACGGCTACATCGGAAACTTCGGATATTTCCGGCTCAGGACGGGTGGACCGACAGGCCGAGGATGAAGAATCCGGGTCTTCTTTCTTCTTGCCGTTATTCGAATTTAACTTCGCGCGGTCCGCGGCTCGGCGTCTTTTTCGCATCTGCCTTTGGAACAGGTGGATGGCATAATCGTAGATGAAAACCGGCGCTCTGAGGCCGAGCCCCAGCAATTGGCCGAAGGTGACAAGCTGGCACGTATTCAGCGTCGATAACATATGAACAAGCTGCGACGGGTGATAGGTGAAACGGTTGCGTATCCTGTTGCGGATCTTGAGGAGCTTGCGTCGATCGAATTCGGTCGTGTACACGTAGCCGTTGTCGCTGATCCTGTAGCCCGGCATCGCTTCGATTTCTTTACGCAAGGGCGTGTATCGGTCCACGCGCAGCCGGGAGAGGGAGATCGTGTGCACGCCCAGTTCCCTGGCGAAGTCGCCGATCGAAAGCATGTCCTCTTCCGTCTCGCCAATGTTGCCGTAGATGAAATAGCCGTGATAGAAGAAGGGGAATCCCCGCAGCACCTCGAAGGCATCGCGGATCTGTCGGGTCGTGAAACCTTTGTTCAGGCTTTTGAGTGTTTTGTCTTGTGCGGACTCGATTCCGAACAGGAGCATGCGAAAGCCGGCCTGGTACGCTTTTTCGAGCATTTTCGGGTGACGGGCGGCTTCGATCCGCGCGTTGGCGGCGAAGCGCTTCTTGATCCCGCGCTCGATGAGAAGATCGCAGATGCGTTCCACCCGGTCGGGAAGGACGAAGAAATTGTCGTCGGCCAAGAGGATCATTTCCGCAGGGCTCGATTCGATTTCGTCCACTACCGACTCGGGCGAACGGGCGACGTAATCACGCTTCTGGCCAAGCGGGTTCATGCTGAATGAACAGAATTTGCAACGATAAGGGCATCCGCGCGAACTCAGGACCGTGTCGAATTGCATCGACATCAGCCGTACGCCACGCAACGTGGGATAGTATCGGCCTCGCCGCAATGTGCGGTCCGGCGGCTTGATCTCATCGATCGGCTGGAGCGGCCGGGGGGCGTTGTGGACGATCCTTTCCCCGTCGCGATAGGACAGGCCGAGGATTTCCGACAACGGTTTGCCGTGCGCGATTTCCTGGACGGTCTGTTCACCTTCTCCTCGGACGACCGCGGCGACATTCGGGCATTGTTCGAAGATGTCCTCAACGTTGTCCGTGGCTTCCCGCCCGCCCACGATAACGGGCGGGTCGTCGGGCAACTGGCGGATGTAGTCGCAGACCTTCTGGTATTGCGCCTTCCAGTAGATGCTGACGCAGACCAGGTCGACGGATGCGCGGATGAACTCCGCCATTTTCTCGGGCGCATGAAACTGGCGTTCGTGTCGCAGGTCGATCAGGCTGATCTTCTCGACATGCCCCTGGAGGGCGGTCGCGATGTATTCCAAACCCGTCGGAGGCCACACGTTGATGCCCGGTTCCTGATCTTTCGTATAAGGGTACAGGCAGAGTACGCGGCGATAACTCATGGTCGTGGGGCCTTTAGGATACATTGCTTAAAAACTGCAAGCGATTCGTTCGACCCTACCTCTTCTCCGAGGGGTCGTCAATGGGTGAGATCTTTTGAAGCATCGCCTGTTCGTGTTCGACGAGCTTCCTTGCCAGCGTTTCGATCCGGCTTCGAGAGAGGGGATCCTCAGCGGCGGCGCGGACAGCCGATGATAGCGGTGACGGGGCGTCCCTGATCTCCCGAGCGGTGATTTGGCCGGCATAAAAGATCGGCACTTCAATCCACGACGCTTCCACCTGAGGCAGTTCTTCCTGATGGGAGAAGGTCGCCTTCAGAGGCGCCGTGGTCTCATTGCTTAGACCGAGCTTCAGTGGCATTGAAACATAATGCCACCGGGCGCCCATCGCTCGGGTATGAACCGCGAACTGGACGTTGTACGTTTTTCCCGGTTCGAGCGCATGACTGTCCAAGGGATTGGGCGTATCGAGTGTGCGCGTGACGGAGACGTGCCACGCGCCGTCTTTCCATTGGCCGGTCGCACGCAGGCTGCCGCGACTTCCTTGCGGCTCATGCAGCAGTCGTCGGGGAATCGTATCGCCTTCCTGCCATTCATGGTCGGTATCGAATGGGACGGCGAACCTATCGGCAAGGTAATAGAAATCGTTCTGATCGTACTTGCGGGCAAGCAGCCGATCCTTTCGCAAAGCATGAAAACCGACTTTGCGATGATCGAACATCCATTGCGGCTTTTCGTTTTCGGGGTCCCAGTTCGTGGAGTACATCCCTCGGCCGTCGGCGCTGTGGCGGTAATCCAGAACGTAGCCGTTGTCGGCATAGCCGAGGGGATTGCTGCGATGCGCGCGCCATTGCCAGGTGTCGATAAAACGGCCCTGACGGCGAAGTTCGGCCAACTCATCTTTCGAACGCACGTTCCGCCAAAGCGTCGTCTCGGGAGCAGCCGTGCGCGAGTCCGCGATGAACTTGCGTACATCCGAGACCTCGAGTACCTGGTCGAAGTAGGGGTGGTCGGCGACCTCGTCCGGCTTGATCTCGTCGGTTCGGCTGCGTACGCCTGGATGCGAAACGAGGAATCCACCGTAAATCTCGTAATCCTCGATATGGCCGACATCGATAGCCATGGAGATCCGGTCTTCGTATAGGCCATCCTCCTGCGGGCCGACCGGGGAGGAGCCGTAGCGCATCCATCGGCCGTCTTCGTAGACGAGATAGTCGTGGTACCAGCTTGGCTCATCCGTGTCGAATTGGTAGCGGATCTGGATGTGCGTTTCGTTGTGGGCTGCACTGACTCGCAGTGTCTTGACAAGCTGGTCGCGGGGCGGGATGTACACATTTCTCGACCTATCCAAGGCAATCGGCTGTGCGTACTCATCGCGTCGGAGCGAAACCGGCTCGGTCGTATCGGTGCCCGCATTTTTAAGCGATTCATCTGCCGCTACAGTTGCGATTGCAGCCAGCAGGCCAGCCAGAGGCAGGATGGAAATGGCCATTCTCATGATCGATCGCCTCCGTCGTGTTCCAGGGAATCGCGCGTTCCTGCGATCACTCCCTTTCGATCCGGATCAGTCGGCCGTCTTCCTCGTCGGTCAGTGCGTAAAGCTGGCCGTCGGGCCCCTGGGTAACGTCGCGGATGCGTTGGCCGATAGACAGCCGTTCCTGCTCGCGGACGTCGCCGTCCTCGTCGAGCCCGATCCGCCGGATATCCTGAGCCGCCAGTCCGCCGCTGAACAGGCTTCCTCTCCAATCGGGCCAGTGTTCCCCCGTGTAAAACGCCAGCCCCGACGGGGCATGGGCCGGTGTCCAGATCACCTTGGGAATGACCATCCCCTCGACGAAGTCCTGGCCGATAGGTAGCCCGGTGCGGTAATCCCGGCCCAGCGTCTGCAAAGGCCAACCGTAGTTACGGCCGACTTCGAGCAGGTTCAGTTCGTCGCCCCCGCGCGGCCCGTGTTCGGTGGCCCAGATCCGACCGGAACGCG
>PWPN01000195.1 GCA_003557125.1 Phycisphaerae bacterium
CACGGGCTGCGGCGAAGGTGCGCAGCGATTGGCCGGACAGGCACCCGACCTGCGCTCCAGCGATCGAACGCACACCGATCTCTGAGGGAAAAGTGACAGCCCGCAAGTCGAAGGCATTGGCAGCCATCGCCAGCCGTTCAGCAGATGACTCGTCAGGGACCGGAACGAGCGCAAGGCTCGCACCCTGTGCGCGGAGCGGCTCGAAGAGGGTTTCGCCCAAGGCGCCGCCGCCGGTGCGTTGTTCGACGAGCGATCCCGGCACGACACCGACGGTCAGCGGGCGCGGCGAAGTGCAGGGGGAACGTACGGCGGGCTCGTCACTGAGCAGCCGATCCCGCCATCGCGGCGCAACGACGACTCGGCGTGGGTAATCCAGCCGGATCGTCGCGCTCACGAGCCCATCGCCGGTCGGGCCGGCCCCGGCTGCGACGGTTCCGTCGACGTTGACGATTCGGCTCTGCCCGACGTAGCTGAACCCGGGCATCTCCAGGCCGCTTTTGTCCGCGCAGAGGATCGGCAGAGCGAACTCGCGCGCACGGGCCGCGACGAGGAACTCGACCTGGGGGTTTTCATAACAACCGGGAGTCCGGGCCGTGTTGATCCAGCAGGTGGGCATCGCGATGAAGCGCGCCCCCCGGGCTGCCAGCGTGGCGACGATTTCGGGGACGCGCATCTCCGCGCAGATGACGACACCCAGCGGCCCGAACGCGGTGTCGACGATGTCGAGCTGCTTACCGGCCTCGTACCAATTCGCGTCGGCGTTCCAGAGAAACCGTTTGTGGACGCGACCCCGTTCGCGACCGGTATCGTCCAGGACGACGGCGCTGTTGTGGAGGGCTGTGCCGGTATCCTCGACGAACCCGCAGACGATGTGAAGGCGGTGTTGTGCCGCGCGGTCGGCCAGCCATGCCACGAACGTTTCGCCATCCATGTGCTTGCCCGAACGGTACGAGGCCACCGACCCGAGCAGATAGGCGGGGTACGCGCATTCCGGGAGCACGAGCAGTTGGGCACGTTGTTCGGCAGCACCCGTGATGCACGCATTAATCGAGGCCAGTGTCGCTTCGGCCTCGTTCATTAGACGCGCCGTCACCTGGCCGACGGCGACTCGGATCTGTGTGTCTTGGCCATGCATGGTCCTCGCATCGTAGGCCTGCCTCCGCGGCTTTGCAACGGCTTGTGCGCTCTCTATAATTCGTCGTCTTCGTGACACCGACAGATGCAGGCGAAGATTCATGGCCCAACGCGACTTCTACGAGGTTCTCGGTGTGTCCCGCTCGGCATCGCCCGAGGAGATCCGCCGTGCGCATCGGAAACTCGCCAAGCAGTACCACCCGGACCGCAATCCCGACGACAAGACGGCTGAAGCCAAGTTCAAGGAAGTGCAGAGCGCCTACGAGATTCTCAGCGACCCGAAAAAAAAACAGGCCTATGACCGGTTCGGGTACGCCGGGGTGGGCGCCGGAGCCCCCGGATCTCAGGGGCGAACGGGCTGGCGGTCGGGGCCGGCCGGCCCGCATGTGTATACGTGGCGGACGGGCAACGGGCCGGATATCCCCGTCGAGAACCTTGAGGATCTATTCCAGGTATTCGCCGGGGGCGAAGGGGCGAATCCCGAAGCGGGCGCGAGCATCTTCGAGCAGTTTTTCGGGCAGCGCAGTCGAGGTCCGCGGACGCGCAGCCGACGTCCGGCCGAACGCGGGCGGGCACAACGCGGCCACGATGTCGAGCACCCGCTGTCGCTTTCTTTCGAGCAGGCGGTGCATGGGACGACGCTGGACGTACGGCTGACCCTTTCCGGCGGGCGAGCGGAAACCGTTCAGGTCAAAATCCCCAAGGGTGTTGCGGATGGGCAGCGCATCCGGGTGCGCGGCTATGGTGAGCCCGGGCCGCGCGATGGCGCACGGGGCGACCTGTACATCGTTTGCAAGGTCAAGCCCCACCGCTATTTTCGGCGCGAGGGGAACGATATCCATCTCGATCTCCCCCTCACCGTCAGCGAAGCGGCCTTGGGCACGAAAGTGGAGATTCCCACCCCCTTCGGCCGAACAGTTCTGACCATTCCTGCGAGCACAGCCAGCGGTTCCAGGTTGCGACTGAAAGGCAAAGGCGTCCAGCCGCCCGGCAACAAGCCGCCCGGCGATTTCTATGCGGTCGTGAAAATCGTTCCGCCCAAGCCTCTTTCGCCGCATCAGGAGGAACTGCTCAAGGCCTTGCGCGACAGCGGGGAGCCTTCACCGCGTGAGGGGCTCGGCTGGTAAGCGTGGGGGTTCCCCCCCGACGGGAGGGCTCGCGCGGTCCTGTCTGGCATACACGTCGCACATGGTGCAGCCTACAATGGCCTACGAGTCGGTGGTCCCGTCGGAGCAGCCCGAGGGGCCGCCCGAGGCGCTGAAAGTCGGGTCTACGTCAGAGAGGATGGTCTTTAAGCTCTTTTGCGGTATTTACCCATGGCTGGCGTCGAGGAAAGCAGCAGAAAACGCGTGGCCTTGGCCGTGCTGCTCGTCGGCATCGTCCTCATCCTGATCGGGGCGGGTGCGATCCTTTATCAACTGCACCTCGTTGCGATGCGGGATCCTGGGTTTGTACCCCCCGCTGCGGGGGGATCGCTGCCGGTGGCCGTGGTCATCCAGAGAGTTCTTTTTCTTTTACTGTTACTGGTGCTCGTCTTCTGCGTGGCGACGCTGACGTTCATGCGGTTCAGCCGGCGGTTTCGCCAGTGGCTGTTTCGCAGGCCTTTGCCACCGACGCCGGCGGATGATGTATGGGTGACGCACCGGCTTCCACCTGACCTCGACGGGCCGGACCTGAAAGGGGACACGGGAGAGGTCTCATCGCCGCCTGACGAACCGGGACCGTCTCGGAATTGAGCTTGGCAAGAGGGTCGCCCGAAGCCGACCGAGAGCATCAAGACGGGAGGTTGCACATGTCGATGACGCAGGAAACGTCCACATTGCCGTCCGGTCCTCCACGCGGTATGGAACCTTCTGGCCAGAACGGATCGAACGAAGAGACTCTTACCACAGCCACCCTGATGAACAACGAGGAACCACTGAAGAACGCCAGGTCGCGCGGCCCGGCGGACGTGTATGCCTTGGTCGTGGCCGCGATCCTTGTCGGGTTTTCAGCCGTCGTTGGCGGTGTCGTCGCGCGTGTTCTGATACGCTCGATCGAAACGGCGCCGGCCGCCGTGGAGGTCCTCGCGTGGGTCGGCGGATTCGTGGCGGTCCTGACAGCCTGTGGTTTGCTTTTGGGCCTGGCGACGGTCGTGCGTCGCCTGGTCTTGCTGGCGACGCAGGTCGACCAGCTCGCTCAGCACACAGCCATCCGTGCCGAACAGGAGGCGGCTCGCGAACCGGAGCCGGCCATCGATCCGCGTCAGCTCGACTTATTGCAAGAGACTCTCGGGGAGATCAAAGAGCTGCTCGTGCTGCCGGAAGAGCAGCGTGAAAGGCGGTTTCGCGTCCTGGCCGAACGTGAGATCGGCGCCCGGCTGGAAAATGCCCGCGCACTGGCAGCCTGCCGCGACTTCCACCGCGCGCGGAGGCAGTTGGCCCTGTTGAGCGAACGGTTCGGGCCCGATCCGCGGATCGAACAGGCCCGCACGGACGTTGAAGAGGCCACCCGTCAGGCCCAGGAAGCGGATGTCGAGACGGCCCGCGATGAAATCAAACACCTCGTCCATCTCAACCAGTGGGATCGGGCCGAGCATCTTGCACGCGAACTGGCCGACAAATATCCGGAAACCAATGAGCCGATGCGCCTCATCGAATACGTCTGCCGGGAGCGCCAGCTCTTCGAGCAAAGGCACCGGCTCCGCATGCACGAAGAAATTCAAAAACACGTCCATCAGCGACGCTGGCAGGATGCGGCCGAGGCGGCGCGCCGGTTCATCGCGACGTTCCCGGTCGGCGTCGATACCGATGCGCTTCGCGGCCAGCTCGAAACGCTCGAAGCCAATGCCGAAATCCAGACCCGTCAACAGCTCGAAGGCGAGATCAAACAGCACCTTCAGCGCAAGGAGTACTGGGACGCCCTGGCGATCGCGCGTCGGATTATCGCCGACTACCCGTTCAGCCCGCAGGCCAACGCCCTCCGCAATCGGCTGCCGGCCCTCGAAGAAATGGCTCGACGGAACCCCAAATGATCAGAGCCCCCCTCGGGGCAGGCCAACTCCAAGGAAGTCTCTCGATCCTTTTAAAGCATGGATTTGCTTAACGCATTCTATGAGTACTTCCGGGGCAGTGCGCCATCCTGTCGGATCCGGCTACGCACTTGCCTGTAGCGGAGCGTTTTGAAAGGGTTTGAGACGACGGATGGAACCCGGCCGGTCATGACAGGGCCGTTGTGGCAGGGGGCGGGGGGATACTTTACAATGCCGTCTTGCCGTGTCGTTGCCGAGACGGAGGCAGAATAGAACGATATGCAGTCATCTTGGCCTTGGGCCTGGATACTGCAACACGGTCGGTGCTGGACTCCACGACCCCCCTTGCGGGAGTCACATGATTTGACTCAGGAGGTTTGACTCGTGCCCGGAAAACGAACGATTCGACGACGAGACGTGTTGAAAGGAACCGCGACGGGGCTGGCAGCTGTTTCGTTGCCGTCGCTGATGCCCCGGGTACTGCGCGCCGAGGAGGACAAGCTGCCGGCCAACGAGCGCATCGGCATCGGCTTCATCGGGGTGGGTGATTTGGGCAGGCGTCATCACCTGAATAACCGCGTGCTCCGCGACCCCGTGGTCAACAGGCAGGTCGATGTCGTCGGCCTGTGCGACGTGGACCGCAACCATCTCGACGAGTCGGCGCAGCTGGTGTTCGAGCGGACGGGACGACGCGTCGATACCTACAAAGACTACCGCCACCTGCTGGAGCGCGAGGATCTCGACGCGGTCTTCATCGTGACGACGGACCACTGGCACGCGTTGACCGCCATCGCGGCGATGGAAGCCGGGCTCGACGTCTATTGCGAGAAGCCCCTGACGCTGACCATTGAAGAAGGACGCAAGATCGCCGACACCGCCAAGCGGTACGGAACGGTGTTCCAGACGGGCAGCCAGCAGCGGAGCAACGAACGGTTCCGCCTGGCCTGCGAGCTCGTCCGCAACGGTAAGCTCGGCCCCATCGAACGGATCGACACGATGCTCCCTTCGCCGGGCGCCGGCGAATGGGTGCCCGAGCAGACGCCGCCGGCCCATCTCGATTGGAACATGTGGCTGGGGCCGGCA
>PWPN01000158.1 GCA_003557125.1 Phycisphaerae bacterium
CGCGCCCAAATCGTGCGATCGTAAGGGAGCATCTGTAGCGACCGTCCCCCCGGGACGGCTGTTATTCGCGCAACACTGCGCGCAGTCCGACCAGACGACCCTATCAACCTGAATGCGCGGGCTTCAAGCCCACCGCTCTTGAGCAAGACATCGTATCGTGAAATGCCATAACAGAACGGCTCCGCAAAAAGCAGCACAGGGAGAGGCCGTCCATGGACGGCCTCTCCCTGTACGTGTGTCATGGAACCCGCCTGAATCAGGTGAATCAGGCGTTGTCCTGTTTGGTATCGTTGGCGTCGTCGTCCGGTTCGTCGCTGCCCGAACCGTTCTTCGTGAGCAGGGCCGGGGGAGCCTGCTGGGCGAGCGACTCGGCCGGCTGATAGTCGTAGTAGCTGCGGATCTGCTCGCGGAAGTACCCGCCGCGGGTCACCTGGGCCGCGTTCAGAACGCCGCCGAAAATCCGCACGTTCGCCCGTTCGAGCATGTCGCGCGCCCGCTGGACCACGCCGCGTGAGGTCGCCTTCGCCCGGCAGACCAGAATGACTCCGTCGGTCGCGCCGGCCAACACCATCGCGTCGCTGAACAGCAGAACGGGCGGCCCGTCGAAGATGATCTGGTCGTAACGCTCGCTCGCCTGCTGGATGAAGTCCCGCATGTACGAACCGGCCAGCAGTTCGGACGGGTTCGGAGGCACGGGGCCGCTGCCCAGGACGTCGAGATTCGGAAGCTCGGTGTTCGACACGTACTCCTCGAACGCCCCTTGGCCGATGAGGATCTGGCTCAACCCTTCGGCGCGCGTCTTCTTGAAGAAGTTGCGCAGCACGGGCCGATGGAAGTTCGCGTCGACAAGCAGAACGCGCCGGTTGTTCTGGGCCAACGAGATCGCCAGGTTGATCGAGACGGCCGACTTGCCTTCCTCGGGCTTGGCGCTGGTGACCAGCAGCGCGCGCTGGCGCTCCGCGGGCGCACTGAGCAGAAGGTTCGTGCGAATCGATCGGAACGCCTCAGCCACCATCGAACGTGGCGCCGTGTACGCAGCCAGCTCCACCACGTCGATGGGCAGCTCTTCATCGTCGATGTCGGGCACCGTCCCCAGGATCGGAATGTGCGCGTGACGGCTGATGTCACGCGTGGTCTTGATCGACGTATCCACCACCTCGAGCAGTATGGCCAGACCAACACCCGCCAGAAGCCCCAAGAGAACGCCCGCCGGGATGTTATGTCTCCAACGCGGGAAACTGGGCTGCAAAGCCGGCACCGCCTGGCTGATGCGGTTGACGCGCACCACGTCCTGACGATCGCGCGTCACCATCTGCAGCGCGTTGATCTGGTCGGACACCCGGCGGTATTTCTCCTCGAGCAGATGCTGCTGCTCTTCGAGCATCTGGTATTGTGCGAGCTTGCGGTCGACGTCGCGCTGCTCGGCCTTGGCGGCGTCCACCCGCTCCTGGAGCTGAATCTGCGCCTGCAGCGCGTTCAACCAGGCAGCCTCGGCCGAATTGACCTGATACTGGCGCGCCTCCTCCCGTTTCCTCTGGCGGACCTGATCGAGCGACTTTTCGGTCGAATCGATCTGGTTGCGAAGCTGCTGAAGCGAGGTGTGGTTCGGGCCGACCTGCCGAATGAGCGACATTTCATAATTGCGCAGATTCAAGAGAGTCTGCTGAAGAGAGACTACCTGCGGGTCCTGCTCGATCAACTGGACCATCTGCGGGCTAAGCGTCACCTGGGAGGGGTCCAGTCCGCGGAGATTGTCGAACGCAGCCTTGAGCTGAAGCTGATAGGCCTCCAGCTCAGCCGTCTGCAGCGCGAGCGATCGCCACATCTCGCCCGAAACGTTCAGCCCCGAGGTCAGACCGGGGGCACCGAGGTGCGAGGTGATGAAGGTCTCTTTTTCGTTGCGGATCTGCTGAATCTGGCGGCTCAGGTCGCCTTCCTGCTCTTGAACTTTAAAGAGTTCCCCGGCATAGCGCTGAAAGGACATGTCCTGGACCCGCGCAAGGTAGAGACGGACGATCGCATTGACGATCCTGGGCGCGTCCTCGGGCACCTTGGTGGAAAATGAGATCACGATGATGCTGGCGTTGGGCGCCTGGCCGACACCCAGGTTCCGGGACAGCTCCTGGAGCAGCAGGGTCTTGTTCTCTTCGCTCCGGTACCACTGCGTGGCCATGACTTCCGAATCATTGAGCACCTCGCGGAGCAGACCCTCGTCACGCAAGAGGAAGATCTGATCCGACACATAGCGATTCATGAGATCCCCTTGCAGGGGGCGCTCCGTGAACGCGAACGGATCCTTGGCAAAGGGCGATTCGACCTGGACGGCCGCCCGCGAGGTGTAGCGGGGATGGTTCTGCTGAAGCCAGAACGTCAGGCCGACAGCCGAGCCCACGATGAACAAAAAGATGAAAATAATCAGAAACATCCGCTGCATCAGGATCCGGAATACGTCGCTGAGCGACAAAGCCACCGCCGGCTGCTGGGGGCGGGTAGCCTGAGAGGGAATCGGGATGCGATGCTGCATGGAGACCGGCATCGTAGTCATCGAGGCGCTCCTGCTGTCGGGGCGACAGCCGTAGTCGGTTCATTTTTTTCCTGTTCGATAAACAGGTGGTTCAGTACGTAAGAAAGCGTTCCGTAAAGAGAAAAGGCGATTGCCAGCATGGCGAGCCCCAGCATCGTGTGCCAGAAGCCGCGCGCCAGGTCCTCGCGCTCGAAGACCACCATGAAACCCGTCGCGGTGACCCGGAGAATGTTGCAGAAAATCGCGATCGGCACGCAGGACATGATCATCACGAGACGGTGCCACAGAGGCCGTTCGCTGAGAAAGGCCATCGCTACACCCAGCGCAGTCATCGTAATGAGAAGGCGCATTCCGCTGCATGCCTGCTCGATGTCCAAGGTGTTGGCCTGTCCGCGGTAGAAATACTCGACCACCGCGCCGACGGGTTGTGCATCCATGCCCGGCACAAGCGAGAGGACCGAGGCCGACACCTGCGCGGCGATGAACCGCAAGGGCATCGTCAGCGCGACGTAAAGACGCTCCGGCAAGGGCAGCGCAAAAAGCAGGAACGCGACCGCGAACCAGCTCCACCGGGCCCAAGGCCAATTGCAGAGCATCAAAACCACACCGGCCACGCTGATCACCAACGCGACCGTGGTGGGATAGCTGATCTTGGCCAATGTGAAAGTGACGTAAATCGCAAAGGCCAGCAAAAGCAATCCAGCCCCCGCCAGCTGGGCACTTGTCTGACCGCCCTCGATTCCGAAGGGCCGTCGATGGCGACGCAGATACAGATAATAGAGACTGAACAAAGGAATGATGAAGCCGTGCGACCAGTCCCCGTTGTTCTTCCATGTCCAGACGAGACGATCAACCACATGCTGATAATGCAAAAATAGCAGTCCCGCTACAACGACTGCCTGGACGGTCATCGCGCGCGTCCACCACCCCCCTTGTGCAGACACAGAGGATAGAACCGTATGCTCAACGGTGGAGTCGGCCGTGTCACTCATTCTTTTGGTTGTACGCCGAGCTCTGAGGCGGGTTCACCCGCAATCGGCGCCCCTCTACAGCACGGGCTGTCCCACTCGCACCCTTGCAGGGGGCATCATTCGGGGCCCGCCCTCAATGCCTATGTGTCCCTTATCCGCGTTACCGCAACCCCAGTTGCCGTCGCTCATTTCGCCGACGGTCGCGTGGATTCTGTTGCGCCTGGTAGGCGTCGATATCGGCAAAATTGCGGTCGTACACAAATCCGAACCCATAGGTCAGCCGGAAAGAATTGCGGATCATCGCAAGCAGCGGCGCCACCGCATGGGTTCCGACACGTATGACGTCGCCTTCCTTGATGAACAGGTCGGGGTCCCGGCCGTCCACGATCCGGGCGAGATCCCATTGGGTGATCTCTTCGCGGTCGCCCTCGATCCGGCGGCGGATCTCGCATCGCGTGGGCCAGGCGACCTGATCCAGGCCGCCCGCAGCCGCAATCGCCTGCGTCAGGGTCATTTCCTGGCCCGCCAGCGAATAAACGCCGGGCCTCATGACATGCCCGTCGAGATAAAATACGCCGACGGGACCCGGATCCAGCTCGATCCAGTCCATGGGCCGAATCACGACATTATATGAAGGATCGCCTTCGCGGATTTTCGAGGCGGGGATGATCAGCACCCGTTGCTGTCCCCCCATGGCCAGCGCCTCCCAATCCACGGGCTCAGCGATCTCCTCATCCGGTCGCGGCGGGGGGGGCTGAACGGCCGTCGGTGGCGGGTCGGCCGGTGGCGATACCGTAGGCCTTTCCGTTGGAGCTTCAATGAACTGCCCGTTCATATAAATGTACGTCGGCATCTCGGGAGCTGTCGCCGGTTCGGGCGCCGTCGGCAGCGTCGCCGGGCCGGGCGTGAGCAAGGTTCCCGGCGGGACATCGGGCGCCAGGGCGTCCATCAACTCCTGTTCCGCCGCTTCCGCCTCTTCGGAGGGAACGAACAATTCGGGTGGATCCTGCTCCCGCACAGCCGGGGGCGGTGGCGGCTGCACAGGCGGTGCGGGCGGACTGGGGTTCGTGCTCATCTCAGCCATCGACCAAGGCGCAACCGGCGGCGGAGGAGGCACGTCGGGCTGGTCGGTCGGTTCCGTCGGCCGACGCTCCTCGGTGATGGGCCGAGCCGGTTGGATGCGTCTTTCCTGGGGTTCGTGACGGAAAACATAGATGTATTTGACAGCGTCGGGCAGACCGCCGGCCTGATTGATCGCCTCGCGAAGTCGGAAATCGGGGCGGATAATCCCATAAGGGCCCGGTGCGGCGATCGTACCGGAAATGTTGAACATCCGATGTTGCCGGGCAAGAAGCTGCACGACCACGATCGGGTCCGTATCCGGAGGATAAATACCGGCGTCCACGGAACGGCGGATGACCTCGGCCTGAAGCTGTCGGGCGGTCAGCCCCTCCACATAAAGCCAACCGAGCTGCGGGACATGAATGTAACCGATCTCATCGACTACCACGGTCAGCGGCGTTTCCATGCCAACCTGAAGAAAATCCATGAGGTTGATCGCGACAACATCGCCCGGGCCAAGCGTATATTCCTGCACATCGGCGATCAGATCCTCGGGGGAAGGCTCCACCGCCCCCGCCAGCACCATCGGCTTGTCACGGAAGCTGATGCTCCGTTGGATCTCCGTGACCCGGTTCTCCTGGAAATTGCCCAATACCTGAGGGGCCAG
>PWPN01000262.1 GCA_003557125.1 Phycisphaerae bacterium
GGCGTGGACCGGGCGCGTGCTTCGCATTAGCATAAGAGCAGTGAGCTGTATCCAGGCCTGTTGACGGAGTTCGCAGCCCGGCCATGTTTCCTACCCTGTTCCATCTACCCATCATCGGTCTTCCCATCCACGGTTACGGCCTCATGCTCATGATCGCCTTTCTGGGCGGGACATGGTGGGCCGCTCGACGCGCCGCGAAGGTCAAGGCCGACCCGGATTTCGTGATTAACCTGGGATTCACCGCCCTGATCGCCAGCATCATCGGAGCAAGGCTTTTCTTCGTGATCCATTACTGGGAGCGCTTCGAGGGGCGAGGCGTGCGCGAATTGTTCAACCTGACGTCGGGTGGGATGGAATTCTACGGCGGCTTTATCGGTGCGTTCATTGCGACGGTCGGCTACATCGCATGGAAAAAAAACTCGATCCGGCTCTATGCCGACATTGTCGCGCCTTCGATCATGTTCGGCATGGGAGCGGCCCGGATCGGCTGCTTCTTGAACGGATGCTGCTGGGGGGCGCCCTGCCATCATGAATTGCCCTGGTCCGTGCAGTTTCCCGTCGCCAGTCCCGCTCAGTACAGCCAATGGGAGGACCGTCTGTCGACCCTTCCCGCCGAGCTGATCGTCGTGAGCCGCCATAGCGGGATGGCCTATCCCGTGCCGCGCGATCTGCTGACCAGCGGAGCGCGGGACGATGAATCGTTACGGTTCCTGAAAGCGCAAGCGAACCAGTTCCATACGACCCCCGAAGAGCTCCGGCGTCAGGCCCGGCGCGACGTATTCCGCTCGCTGCCCGTTCACCCGGCCCAGTTGTACGCGTCGGTGAGCGGTTTCGTTCTGGCGTTTCTGTTGAATGCGGTCTTCCACCGGCGGATCCGGCAGGGCGCGGTCTTCGGCCTGCTGCTCGTGTTGTACCCAGTGAGCCGGCTGATGGAGGAAGTGATCCGGATCGACAATCCGCAGGACGTGGCGGGCATGACAGCCTCGCAGTTTGTCAGCCTGCTGCTGATCGTCGCGGGCATCGTGTGGCTGATCGCGGTCCACCGCATGCCGTTGCGTTCGCCCTATGCGACTGAACCCGCCCCGGCACCGATTTCGGAGCCGAAGGATACGCACAATCCGCACAAAAAGAAAAAAGCATCCCGTTCGAAACGCTGAAGCACCAGCCATCCGATCTTCAGGCTCAGCTTGCGGCATTGACCCAATGAGTCTGCACTGGCGGGCAAGCCGCCAGTGGCACCCATACGAAGAGGCGGCCGTTGCAGGGTGTTACGGGTGGTACGGGCGTCCCGCCCGTTGAAGCGACCGCACCCTGTGGCGGCCTTCCTTGCTCACTGCACACCTGATCGCGTACGCTATCGCGACTATGCGAATCGTCGCCCAAGGCATCGACCTCATCGAATGCGAGCGCATCGGCCAGATCTGGAAACGTCATGGCCAGCGCTTCCTGACGCGCCTGCTCACCGACGCGGAAATCCGCTACGTCAAGCGCTACAAGGACGCTGTCCCCTCCGTGGCCGGTCGATTCGCAGCCAAGGAAGCCATCCTCAAAGTCCTCGGCACCGGTTGGCGAGGCAAGATCGCCTGGCGCGACATGGAGATCCTCAACGATACGCAAGGCCAACCGCACGTGACGCTCAGCGGCGAATGCGCGCGGATCGCCGAAACACTGGGCATCACCCGCATCGTGACCTCCATCACGCATACCCCGAATTATGCGGCCGCGACCACCCTCGGCCTCGACGAACGCTCATAACCCGTTGGCCTACCCTGTTGCCATGCGTGCACGGCCGCCACGGGGGGACGGCCGCTACAGCCAGGCGGTGGCTTCAACGGGCGAGACGCCCGTACCACCCCCCTGACCAAGGAACGGCCGCCACGGTGAAGTCGCGGCGTAGCCGAAGGCGAAGACGGAGGGGGACGGTATCTCCAGACGGGCGTCTCGCCCGTTGAGGTGATATGTCCACACTGGCGGACAAGCCGCCAGTGGCACCCGCCAGAAGCACCTGCCAGAGGTGGCTCGCCAATGGCACCCGTACGCGAGGAAAACGTCCGGGTCGGTACAGCATTCATCCTGAGACAAGAGGCTCGTTACGGGCATCAATGGTGACGGCGGCTCGAAATGACGAAGAACGTGAGCGCCAGCATCTGGAAGCACAGGGCAGCCATGAAGCGGACGAGGTGCACGCCCAGCAGTTCGTCCTGGGCCAGGAACCAGCCGAACAGCGCGTAGAGCAGGGCGCCGGCCGCCAGAATCTGCACGATCGTGCCGATGAGCCGGGACATCGAGAAGTCGTCCCGCTGCGATCGGCGATCCACCATGCGAAGGAAGTTGAGGATCTCCTGGAGGACGGCCGACGGGGTCTGGACAGCCGCATCCCCGCGACCGACCTGCGAAGGATGGGTCGACCGCGTGCATCTGAGGATGGTCTCGACAGCCTTGTCGAGCGAGTCGACGACGAAATCCGCGGCACGTCGCTGCTCGGCCGACGGGGCTGTCCCGTTGGCAAGCACGAGGATGGTCCGGCAACCGGCAGCCCGGCCCGCCTGGCAATCGCGCACCGAGTCGCCGACCGACCACGACGCAGCCAGGTCGATCTGCCGTTCGAGCGAGGCGGTCAGAAGCATCCCCGGCCGGGGCTTGCGGAGGTCGCTGTCGCGGCGGTATTCCTCGACGACGGCCTCCTCGCCCGCCAGGTAGGGGCAATGGTAGATCGCGTCGAGCCGGGTGCCCTCGGCGGTGAGCAGTTCCTGGAGGCGTTCGTGGATCGCTTCGAGGGTCGCTTCGTCGAACAGGCCCCGTGCGATGCCGGACTGGTTGGTGACCAGGATGTTTTCGAAGCCGGCCTCGGCAAGCTTTTTCAGGGCGTCGGTTGCACCTGGCAAGAGCATCACCTTCTCCGGGGAGTCGATGTAACCGGAGTCGGCGATGAGCGTGTCGTCCCGATCCCAGAAAATCGCTGGCTTGCTCATGTCGGACACTATGCCGAATCCCGGTTGGGAATGCAACGCCCCCCTCATCCTGCGGATGATCCGAGGTGCCTTCAGGTGACGGATTCGGCCCGCTTGCCGAGCTGCTCGAGCAGCGACCGCCAGCAGGCGAAGGGCTGTTCGAATTCGTACTGGAGGATGTCGGCCACGAGGACGAGGTCGCGGGCCACCATCGCCTCTTTCAACTCGCCGAGCAGTTTCTTGAACAGATCGAAGACCTCGATGACGGACCGATCCTCGACGCGCAGCTCGTCGAGCGGAGCGTTCAGGGCCTGCGATGAGAGCAGCACCGCCTCCTGGACCTGCCGCCATGCCCCGAACAGGCTTTGCAACTGCTGAAAAGCGGGTTCCCAGTTGCCCTGGGTGAGCAGCTCGGCGATCTGGCCTCGGGCCTGGTCCGCTTCGGCGAGTCGGGCCGAAGCCTCGGCGAGCGTCCCGGCCACGAGTGGCCCGAGCGGCTGGGTGATGAGCTCGAGCGTCTCGTACTGGGCGATAGGCCGGGCCAGCATCTGCTCCATGTCTTCCTCGGGCAGCGGTTGGCCGTCACAGTGAATGTTGACCACGAGCCGGGGGTGCGCTGCGTCCGCGACGCCGACCTCCTGGGCGAGTTGGCCGAGTGTCTGGTCCCGGCCGCCGGCCGGCTCGTAGGGCTGATCGTCGACGAAAATTTTCATGAAATCACCTGACGGATGGATACGGATACGGGAATCGGCCTCTTTGGTAACAAGTCCACGCTGTTGCATCGGCACGGATCGGCCCATCGCTCGAACGAAGTCACCGAGCTTCCGACATGCGTACGCTAGCGCCCTATCCCGACGGTGTCCAGATCCGCTGAACCGCGTGCCTGTGTGTAAAAGTTAAATAATATCCCTTCGTGACACTGGCCGGGGCACGTTGCCGTCCAGGATGATCGCCCATAAAGATATTATTTCCATAATGTTAGGCGTTAAGCCAGCATCATTTCACAGTCGCTGGAATGCGGAATCTGGCCGGTGGGGCGTCAGTATGACACAATATGTGACGGCTTGGTTGTAACATATGACTTCCGAAGCGCATCTAATGGATAGTACGCGGATGAAAAGCCCGAACAGAGGACGCGGGTCACGTGGCGACAAGCCGACTGAGCGGTAGTTCAACGTCACCGCGTGGAATCGGGAAACACGCACGAACGCAACCGGCGCGGCCGGCGTCATGAGTTGCGGTCAGGACAAGGGGACGATCATGACCACGGTGCGCACCGCACAGCCGTCGTCCGACGAAGTCGAAGCGGTCCAGCAGCTCCATCGCGCTTCCAAGGCACTGTCGAAGCAGATTTCCGGCGTGATCGTCGGCATGAACGACGTCATCGACCAGATGCTCATCTGCCTCTTGTGTCGCGGGCACTGCATCCTCGAGGGTGTGCCGGGGCTGGCCAAGACGCTGCTCATCTCGACGATCGCCCAGAGCGTCGGCCTGTCGTTTCGACGGATCCAGTTCACGCCCGACCTCATGCCGGCCGACATCACCGGCAGCGACGTCCTCGAAGAGGACCACACGACCGGCAAGCGGATTTTCCGGTTCCTGCCCGGCCCGCTGTTCGCCCACATCATCCTGGCCGACGAGATCAACCGCACCCCGCCCAAGACGCAGTCGGCGCTTCTCGAGGCGATGCAGGAACGGCAGCTGACGATCGGCAATCAGACGCATCGGCTGCCCGAGCCGTTTTTCGTTCTCGCGACGCAGAACCCGATCGAGCAGGAGGGCACCTACCCGCTGCCCGAAGCGCAGCTCGACCGGTTCATGCTCAAGATCCAGGTCGGTTATCCGAGCGAGGCCGAGGAGCTCGAGATCGCCAAGCGCGTCACGACCGATTACGCCTTCGAGCCCCGCGAGGTGCTCACCGCCGAATCGATCCAGCGGATGCAGGCGGTGATCCGCAAGGTGCCCGTGGCCGACCATGTGTACCGTCTCGCGGTGCAACTGGCCCGCAGCACAAGGCCGAGCTCGAACGGCAAGGACGACTGGGTCAACCAGATGGTCCAGTGGGGGGCGGGGCCGCGTGCCTCGATCTTTCTGCTCCTGGCAGCCAAGGCGCGGGCTGTTCTTCGAGGCCGATTCCATACCACGTCGGCCGATGTGCTGGCGATGGCGTTGCCGGTCCTGCGTCATCGCGTCATCCCGACCTTCAACGCCGAGGCGGTCGGGCTCGATGCCGACGCGCTCATCGAACGCTGGGTGCGGGGGCTCGA
>PWPN01000315.1 GCA_003557125.1 Phycisphaerae bacterium
AACGGCGCCCGAGACATCAGCCTGAAGCATTGGAAGAAGTACAGACGCCAGCACAAGGCCAAGCGGCGTGCAGCATGACCAGGCCGGATGAACGAAACCGGCTAACCGAAAACGGCACTAGACTGTTGATCTTCGAACCATGCACCTGAGCGCGCTTACGCCTGTCCCATCAGGCGGACTGAGCGAAAAGCTCGCCGGCCGGCTCGGCGTCACGGTCCACGACGATCGTATTGGGGCCGAGGGTGTCGTCGGCCTTGGCCGCGGCCCGGACGGCTTTGCCGTGGTCGTCGAGCTGCTCATCCGCACGGTGGGTGACCTTGTGGGCGACGGCTGTCAGGTCGCGCACGAGTGCGTCGCCATCGACGCTTTTGATCATCCGGCAGGCGGCCACGACCTCCTTGATGTACCGTTCGAAGACGTCGCGCCGCTGGCCCTCGTATTTCTGTTTCCGCCGACGGTTCAGGTAGGTCCCCAGCTTTCGGCCGCACTCCTGGAGCGCGAGGCGGATCTCCTGACGGATCTCGTCGTAGTCGGCGATCGCCTCCTTGGATTCGGAGGTGAACGGCACCCACACGCTGGCCATGTGCAGCATGACGACGAGCGGCCCCTGCGGCAGCGCGCCGCCGCTCTGAGAGAGCCCGTAGCGCCGCCAGTCGAGGTCGGCGACGGACTTGAACATGCAGCAGGCGGACTGCTGGTAAAGCAACGGGACGCGGTTGGCGAACCGGATGATCCTTGCGAGGCTGCTCTTGCGGTCCTGACCGTTCCGGCCGCGGCCGCCCTCCTGGCCTTCGGATGCGTCGGCCTGGCGCGGATCGGGTCCGAGGTCGCCTCCGTAGGCAATCCCCGCTTCGATCTGGAAGGGGTTACCGCGGTAGACGGACGGGGGGCGCGTCGCCGCGGTGAAGAACTCGGCCCGTACGCCTTTGAGCATGCCCGTCAGGATCTGCTCGGCCCCGATCGGGGCGAGGCAGTTGGTCGGCGGGGCCATGAGGCGGCTCGACTGGATCGCCTCGTAGAGTTTTTCCGCCTCTTTGCGGGCGATGCGTTTCGGATGCGCACGGATGTTCAGCTTGGCCCGCTTGCAGATATCCTCAGCGACCTTCGCCCCCACGCGGCAGAATTCCGTCTGCAAAAAACCGCTGAGCCAGTGCGACTTCGTGTCGTGGAGCATTTTGATGAGCGTGCCGAGCTCGACGCCGTAGGGGTGCGGCTTGATTTCGCTGGGCTGAGCGGGCAGCGTCTCCGAGCCCCGCGCATGCACGACGCATTCACCGACGGGCGGCGTGTAGGTAAAGCGGGCGTGCGGGTTGGCGATGGCTGTCTGCTCGACATACTCGTCGACGGATTGGCGCCCCTTGTTGTACGAACCGACCAGCTCGATTTCGACCTGCGTGCCGTGCTCGAAGTCGACCTCGACCTCTTCATCCTTGACGATGTTCGGCAGGTTCTTACGCGTGTCGATCTGGATCTCGTAATAGTGGGCGGGCTTGCGCGACGACGTGCGCGAGGTGATCTTGATGGATTTGCCGGTCGTGAGCAGGCCGTACATGCCGGCCGCCGAGATGCCGATCCCCTGTTGGCCTCGCGACATTTTGAGCCGGTGAAATTTCGAGCCGTAGAGCAGTTTCCCGAAAACGTTGGGGATCTGCTGCTTGACGATGCCCGGCCCATTGTCGGCGATGATGATGCGGAACCGGTCCTCGGCCATGAGCCGGAGCGTAATCGCGATATCGGGCAGATGGCCGGCCTCTTCGCAGGCGTCCAGCGCGTTGTCGACCGCCTCCTTGACGCTCATGAGCAGGGCTTTGCGCTTGTTGTCGAAACCGAGCAGGTGCCGGTTCTTGGCGAAGAATTCGGAGACGGAGATCTCCCGCTGCTGTTTAGCCATCGACTCGGCTGTGGCGCGTGTGGGCGAACCGCGGCGCGTCTTCGCAGGGGCCTCGGCCGACGCAGCTTGCTTGGCTGTTCGTTTGGCTGCCGGTTTATCCGTTTTCGATACACCCATGGGTCGAGTCTCGATGCAATGTTCGCCCTCCTGCCGGACCGCATCGTCGTCTGCCGCCTGCGGTCGACTCTGGCTCGGAGGCGCGAACAGGGAAAGCTGTTGTCCTTCGGATGGTAGTCCGTCCGTCATGGATGGTCACCGCCGTCCTTGGCCGATGGGCGGGCCTCCTGCCCGCACCGGTCCCGATGATATATCGACGGACGGTCGGCCTGCAAACCTTCTTTTTTGGTGGTTACGCCATAAGCACCCGTGAGGTTCACCGGGCACGGCTCCCGATTCCCTCAGCGGGCCATTTGAACCGTCCGTTTGCCGCTCTCGATCCGGCCGACGACCCTGGCGTCGAGGCCATGACCTTGGAAATGGGCCAGGACAGCCTCGACGGCCTCGGCCCGCACCACGAGTACGTAACCGACCCCCATGTTGAAGACGCGGAACATCTCGGCCCGTGTGACGCCTAGCGACTGCATGTACGTGAAGATGGGCGGCACCGTCCAGCGGGATGTCTGAAAAACGGCTCGTGTGCCTTCCGGCAGAATGCGGACGACGTTGCCGGGCAGCCCCCCTCCCGTGATATGGGCCATGCCGCGCACCGCCCGACGCGTGCGTTCGCGTGCAAGCAGTTCCAGGACGGGTTTCACATAGATCCGCGTCGGGGTAAGCAGTTCCTCGCCGATGGGCCGTTCGAAGCCCTTCACGACCTCGGAGTACTTCAGGCCCGCTTCCTTGAAGACGAGCCTCCGGGCGAGCGACAGCCCGTTCGAATGGATACCGCTGGACGGCAGGCCGACGATCACGTCGCCCGGGGCGATCCGCGAACCGTCGATGATCTGCCTGCGTTCGACCACGCCGACCGCGAAGCCGGCAAGGTCGAAGTCGCCCTTCGCATAGAGATCGGGCATCTCGGCTGTCTCGCCCCCGAGCAGCGCGCACCCGGCCTGTCGGCACCCCTCGGCGATCCCTTCGACGAGTGCGGCCACCTGGGGCGGATCGAGCGCGTGTACAGCCGCATAATCCAGGAAAAACAGCGGGCGAGCCCCCACCGTCAGCATGTCATTGACACTCATGGCCACCAGGTCGATCCCGACGGTGTCCAGGCGGTTCGCCTCGCGTGCGAGGAGCACCTTCGTGCCGACCCCGTCCGTGCAGCCGACGAGCACGGGGTCCTTGTAGGTGCCGAGCCTGGGGCTGTTCAGGCGAAAGAGGCCCGCGAACCCTCCGACCCCCCCGATCATGCGGGGGTCGGCCGTCGTGCGGACGATCGGTTTCAGGAGTTCGACGAGCCGATCGTTGGCCGAGATGTCCACGCCGGCGTCCTTGTACGTAATATTGCGTTTCTTTTTGCCCATGGTGGAGCCACTTTAGCAAGCGCAAGGCCGCCCGACAACTGCACCCGCAAAGCAAGCCCAAAGCATTTGAATTGTTGTTGAGGTGACCGGCAAGGGGGCCTACAATACCGCACGGCGCAGGTCTCTTTTTGCCGTATTCGACATCCTTTCGGGGCATTGACGATGCAGAAACTGTCCTGGCCCAACCGGTTGACCCTTGCGCGAATCCTGCTGGTCGCGCCGTTCGTGCTCATGCTGTTCAAGCTCCAGGATCCGGACTGGGGCGACTGGGCGCGGTACGCCGCGCTGGCGATCTTCGCATTGATGGCCGTCAGCGACGCGCTCGACGGCTACCTCGCACGCAAGCTGAATCAGGAGACAGCCGTCGGACGTTTCCTGGACCCCCTGGCCGACAAGCTGCTCATTCTCTGTTCCGTGCTCTTCCTGACGCACCATGGCACGCACGTGCCCGGATTCCAGATTCCTCACTATGTCGCCGTCCTGGTCATCGGCAAGGACGTCATCATCGTACTCGGTTTCTGCATCGTCTATCTGGCCACGACGCAGGTTTACATCAACCCCAGGGTCACCGGCAAACTGTGCACGCTCTTTCAACTGCTCATGGTGATCGGCGTCCTGATTGCACCGGATCTGCCTGCCGCCCTGTCCGTCCTGCCACGGCTGATGTGGTGGGGTGCTAGCGCGCTGGCTGTCATCACCGTCATCCATTATTTCCAGGTTGGCCGCCGTTTCGTGGCCCAGTACGAGCAGTCGCGCGAGCGGGATGCCCCGGCACCCCAATAAAACCGCTTTGTTCTACCTCGGCCCTTTTGTTTTACGCGTTTACCCGGCGACCCTGCGACGAGTCCTTTCATGCAATCTTCAGGACGCAATCGGCCTCGACTTGACACCAGGATCCGCATGGCTGCGGGGATCGTCGGCGCGGTCGCGCTATTTTTTATCCTGTACCGGTACGACCTGGTCCTGATGATGCTGCGCTACCGGTGGCTGGGGCATGAGCCGCGACTGCTTTTCAATTACGTTGTCGGCCCGCTCCGCGAGTTCGGCCAGCCCGTTTCCGTTGCGGTCGCTCTGGTGCTCGTGATCACGTACGACCGCCGGTGGAAACGGATCGTATTGACATTGGTGGCCGCGGAGCTCCTGGCCGGTGCCGTTTTGTACACCGGCAAGTTCACGATCGAACGCTATCGGCCTTTCGCCGCCGTTGAGCAATGGACCGACGATCCAAGCTACGGTGCCGTCGAGGCGCTCGCGCAACATCAGCCAGCCGATACGTGGATCGGGTTGCGACCGATCAACTGGCAACGGGATTGGCAATCCTTTCCTTCCGGCCATTCGACCGGCGCGTTCGTGCTGGCCGGCGTGCTCGTACGGTTCTACCCGGAGTTGGCCGTGCTCCTGTGGACGCTGGCCGGCGGCTGCGCCGCGTCGCGCTACGTCGAGGCGCTCCATTGGCCGAGCGACTGCTGGGCCGGTGCCGTCCTGGGCTACCTCGCGGCCCGCGCCGCCCTGGCCCTTTTCGAGCGACGCACCCCCCTGCCCTCAACGGATGCGGATGCGGGCGTTCGCAGACTTGATATTCAGACTTGATATTCAGATTTGACATGCTCCCTGTAAAAAAAGCCCCCGGCCAGCATGCCGAGGGCTTTGAGTGCGACGTTGCTTTTATCTGCCTGGCACGAGCTCGTGCCTCGATGAATCAGCTCGGGCTCAATGAACCGGTGCCTGGGAGATCTGCTCGAACCAGCCCGTCTTGGGAAGCTCGCCGACGAGCGGACCGACGTACTCGCGGAAGCTGTTGAGCACGTTGTTGCCTGCCTCGTTGATGTACTCGTCGGGGAAG
>PWPN01000102.1 GCA_003557125.1 Phycisphaerae bacterium
CATCCACCGCAACGCCCGCCCCCGCGACCCCCTGCTGCGCGTTCGGGTCACTGGAATCTGTCGATCTCAGTCGCCGTTGTTTTCGGGAGACTTGTCGAGCTCGAAGGCTTCGTGCAGAAGCTTGACCGCCTGCTCGCCGTCCTTCTTGTCGATAAGGCAGCCGATCACGATTTCGCTCGTCGAGATGTTCTGGATATTGATCATGGCCTCGCCCAGGGCCTTGAACATCCGCGACGCGACGCCCGTATGCGTTTTCATCCCGATCCCGACGATGCTGATCTTGGCGACGTTCTCGTCGGTCTCGACATCCTGGATACCGATCTCTTTGCAGAGCTGCTGGCAGATGACGCACGCCTCTTTGACGTCCGAAAGCGTCGTGGTGAAGCCGATGTTCGCCTCGCGCCCGTGCCCGTAGACGTTCTGGATGATGTCATCGACGACAATGTTATGCTCGGCGATTCGCGCGAAGATTCGGGCGGCCAGGCCGGGCTCGTTCGGCACGCCGACAAGCTCGACGCGGGCCAGGTCCCGCTTCAGCGTCACACCGCGGACGACGATCTGTTCCATGCCCGGTGTCTCCGCAACAATGAGAGTGCCCTTCGTATCCGTCAGCGAACTGCGGACGTGGATCGGTACGTTGTATTTCTTTCCGAATTCGATGGAGCGTGAATGCATCACACCCGCCCCGAGCGAGGCGAGCTCGAGCATCTCGTCGTAGCTGATGTAATCCATCTTCCGTGCCCGAGGCTCGATCCGCGGATCGGTCGTGTAGACGCCGTCGACGTCGGTATAGATCTCGCACTCGGCAGCCTTGAGCACCGCTGCCAGTGCTACCGCCGTCGTATCCGAACCCCCGCGCCCCAGCGTCGTGATCGCGCCTTCGTCGGTAATTCCCTGAAAGCCCGCCACGATGACGATCTTGCCCGCATCGAGCTGGCTGTGAATCCGCTGTGCGTCGATCGATTGGATGCGTGCCTTGGCATGCACGGCGTCGGTGACCAGGCCGACCTGGCCGCCGGTGAAGCTGATCGCCTCGTGGCCGGCCGCCGCGAGCGCCATGGCCATCAGCGAGATCGAAACCTGCTCGCCCGTAGTCAGGAGCATGTCCATCTCACGCTGGGGCGGAGAAGAGTTCAGCTCGTTGGCCAGCGCCACGAGTTGGTCGGTCGTTTTGCCCATGGCCGACAGCACCATGACGACCTGGTGCCCTTTGAGTTTCGTGCGGATCGCACGGCGGGCCGCACGCCCGATCTTCTCGGCGTCGGCCACCGAGGTGCCACCGAACTTTTGAACGATGATACTCATGTGAGATCAGTTATTCGTTAACAAGCCGTCCTCATAACTCCCGAAGGAGACGTTAAGCATCCTACCCACTTGACTCCGGGGCGTCGAGCGTCGAGGCCCGGACCGCGTCCGGAAATACCGCCCATCGAAAACATCGCAGGTCGGAATTCTAACCGGTCGGCGGGGCCGCGACAAACGTCGCCCTGAAAAGGCCGGAACGCGGTTCACGCTTCGAGACCGGACTTCAGGAAGTATTCCATCAATTCGTGCCCGGGATCGATCAACAGGTGACTGTCGCGACCGGCCTGCTCGGAGAAGGTCGTCGCCTGGTCGCAGATGACGCCCGTACCGGCCATGCAGAACGGCACCGGGTCGGACGTATGCGTCTTGAGCCGGATCGGCGTGGGGTGATCGGGCAGGCAGAGCACCCGCCAACGATCGAACGTCGCCAGCTTGTCGAGGACGGGACCAGCCACGTGTTCGTCGATCGCCTCGAGCGCTTTGACCTTGGCAGCGACATCGCCCATGTGGCCCGCCTCGTCCGGGGCCTCGACGTGCACCACGACCAGGTCGTACGCGTCCAGCGCCGCCACGGCCGCTGCCCCTTTGCCGGCATAGTTCGTATCGATGTATCCCGTCGCGCCTTCGACCTCGATGAGCTTCCAACCGACACTGACTGCGATGCCCCGGATGAGATCGACGGCGGTGATGGCGGCGCCGCGCACGCCGAACCGCTTGCGAAAGGGCGCCAGGCGCGGCATCGTGCCCTGACCCCACAGCCAGATCGAGCTCGCCGGGCTTTCGCCGAGATCGCGACGCACCACGTTGACCTCGTGGTCGGCCAGGACTTCGCGCGAACGGTTCATCAGGTCGAGGATGACATCCGACCCCTTGCCCGACGGCAGATAGCCGGCGATCGGCTGGCCCGTCAGGTCATGCGGCGGAGTGCACGCGACGCGCATCCAGTCCGCGTCCTTGATCGTCATGAGGTGCCGATAGCCGACACCCGCATGGAAACGGATACGTTCGTCGCCCAGGGCCGCTTCGAGATCGGCGATGAGTTTCTCGGCTTCGGGCTGGGAAATGTGACCGGCTGCGAAATCCTCCATGATCTCATCGGCGATCGTCACGAGGTTGCATCGGAAGACGAGCTCACCGGGCTCCAGCGAGATTCGCTGGGCGACGGCCTCGAGCGGGGCACGCCCGGTGTAACACTGCGTAGGGTCGTAACCGACGACACTCAACGTCGCCACGTCGCTGCCCGGCGCGAGCCCTTCGGGAACCGTGCGGACGAGACCCACCCGCCCGCGCTGGGCGATCGATCGCATGTGCGGGATGTTGGCAGCTTCGAGCGGTGTGCGTTCATCAAGCTCGGCCAGCGGCTCATCCGCGCAGCCATCGGGCAGGATCACTACGTATTTCATGACGCGTACTCTTCATGTTCGGAAACGACGCGGATCATCACGGGCGGCGACTTGACGACGTCCATTCGCGCGACCTCCGCCAAGGCGCTTCGCATCCGACCCTCGGCCGCCACGTCCGTAAGCACCATCACCGGAACGACCTCGCCGCCCGCCCCTTCGGGCGGCTCGTGCTGGACTACCGCGCGCAGGCTGATGGCGTTCTCGCCGAAGATCCGTGTAATCTGGGCCATCACTCCGGGCCGATCCACCACCATCAACCGCACATAGTAGCGTAGCTCGAGTTGATCGATCGGCGCGTAGGTCGGTGGAGCCGCCTTGTCGTTGAGGTTGCGATACGCTTCGAAAACGCGCGGCTGATTGCCCACGGCGATGTCCACGAGATCGGCCACGACCGCACTGGCCGTCGGTCGACTCCCCGCCCCGCGTCCGTAATAGAGCGTGTGCCCTACCCAGTTGCCGTAGACGCTCACGGCATTGAACGAACCGCGATTGCCTGCCAGGGCATGGTCCTCTCTCACGAAGGCAGGATGCACCCGCAGACTGAGCCCGGACGGCGTGCGGTCGGCGATCCCCAGGAGCTTGCACACGTAGCCCATCTCCTGGCCGGCCGCCAGATCCTGGGCGTCCAGATGCTCGATCCCCTCGATGTGCAGCCGATCGAAATCCACATCGACGCCGAACGCGATCGACGCCAGGATCGCCAGCTTGTGGGCTGTGTCCGTGCCGTTGACGTCGAGCGTCGGGTCGACTTCGGCAAAGCCTGCCTCCTGGGCCTCGGCCAACGCTTCGGCGTACGATTTTCCCTTGTCGGCCATCTCGCTGAGGATGTAGTTGCACGTGCCGTTCAAGATCCCGTGCAACGCCGAGATCCGGTTGGCCACGAGCCCCTGCCGGACGGCCAGGATGATCGGGATGCCACCGGCGCAACTCGACTCGAAAGCAACGCAGCGACGATGGCGGACCGCCTCGGCGTAGATCTCCTTGCCGTGGTGGGCCAGCAATGCCTTATTAGCTGTCACGACGTGCTTTCCAGCCGCCAATGCCTTCAGGACGAACTCCCGCGCGACCGTGGTCCCTCCGACCAGCTCGACCACAACGTCGAGGTCGGGGGCTTCGATGACTTCCGAAGCGTCGGATGTCATGCATTGTTCAGGGACGCCGGCCTGGCGGATCTTGTCCGTATCGGTGTCGGCGACCCGTACCAGCTCGAGCGTGGCTGACGTTTTGCGCGCAATTTCGCTTCCCTCGGCCGCGAGGATCTCGACGACCCCCCGACCGACCGTCCCACATCCGATCAGACCGATGCGCAAACCAGCGCCCATGCGAGCGGCCTCCCTCATGAATCCAGAGAGCGTTTCCCGTCTTCGAACCGTTGCGGCCGAACACTGTAGGGGCCGCTGCCCCCCAATGCAAGAACATCCCAAGGCCATCCGGTCGGCCCTGCGACGCTCATCCGTCGCCTAAGGAAGCGGAATTCGACAACCCGCACTAGAACCGCTACCTCACGGTCGCGGCTCGGATACCTGCACCGCTTCTCACACACACTCTTACAGGCTGTACGTAACCATCAAGGAGACTCAACGCCCGTACTTGCGGAGCTGGTTCAGCGTCGCCCGGAAATCCTTGGGTAGCGGTGCTTCTGACGTGAACGGCTCACCCGTCGCCGGGTGCGTAAAAGTGAGGCGTTCGGCGTGGAGGGTGAGACGATCGATGAGGGGCCGTTCCGGGCCGCGGCGGCTGGTCTGATAACCGCGTTTGAATTCCGAGAGGCAAAGCGCCTCTGCCCCGCCGTAGTGTTCGTCGACGGCCAGCGGCAGGCCGATGTGGTTGAGATGAACGCGGATCTGATGCTGTCGGCCCGTCAGCAACTTGCACCGCAACAGCGAAAAACGCTTGAACCGCTCGACCAGTTCCCATTCGGTCTGGGACGGTCGGCCGCGCGTCCGCAGGACCGTCATGAGATGGCGCTGGCGAGGGTGCGGCGCCAGGGGCACATCGATCAGGCCCGCCGGGGAATCCGGAACGCCCCGCACCAGGGCGAGATAGAATTTATCCACCTCGCGACGGCGAAACTGACGCGAGAGCCCGCGCTGGGCATCGATCGTCTTGGCCAGGACGAGCACGCCGGAGGTCGGCCGATCGAGCCGATGCACGAGGCGCAGTTCCGAGGCGATCTTCAACTGCTCGGCCAGCACCTCGCGCAACGCGACCTCGCCCTGCCTGCCGGGGATGGTCAATACACCGGCCGGCTTGTTGATGACCAGCAGGTGATCGTCTTCGTAAAGGATGTCAGGGCCGCGAGGCAAGACGTACTCCCCTTCTCTTAAAACAAACCTGCAGACGCGAGCATGGCCTGGCAGGATGACTCAACCATGCCGATCCGCCATCGTACCTGTCAGGCCTGGGTTTGCGAAGCCAGGAACGCTTCGATCTCCGCGCGATGCGGGATCGAAGGCTGGGCCCCGAGGCGCGTCACCGAAATC
>PWPN01000290.1 GCA_003557125.1 Phycisphaerae bacterium
GGAGGCCTCTGCCTCCTTGGCGGGCTGCTTGTCGGCCGACTCCTTTTTCAATGCCATCGGCTGCTCGGATCGGCAACCATCCCGGTAGACCGTGACCCCCTTGCACTTGAGCGTAAAGGCAAGCCGATAGATCTGCTCGACGTCCTCGCGCTTCGCATCGTGCGGGAAGTTGATCGTCTTGGAAATCGACGAATCGCAGTGCTTCTGGAACGCTGCCTGCATCCGGATGTGCCATTCCGGCGTGACATCACGGGCGCAGACGAAAATCCGTCGCACCTCTTCGGGGACTTCGTCGATCCCGGCAAGGGTGCCCTCCTGGGCGATACGGTCCATGAGAGCCTCGCTGTAGAACCCTTCTGTCCGGGCATACTGTTCGAAGATGGGATTGACCTGAAGCATCGGGGACTCGGCGTCCTGCTCCTTCAAGACATTCCGGTAGAAGACGAGGTTGAACAGCGGTTCGATCCCGCACGAGCAATCGGTGATGATGCTGATCGTACCGGTCGGGGCGATCGTTGTGGCCGCACTGTTGCGTATCGGCCGATGCCGTTGGACGTCCCACACGGAACGCGACCAGTTGGGGAAGCAGCCGCGCCGGCCGGCCAACACCTCACTGTAGGCGTGCGCTTCGTCGTTGATGAACTTCATGAACCGCTCACCCCAGCGGACACCTTCCGGCGAACAGTACGAGACGCCCAGCATGTAAAGCGCGTCGGCAAAGCCCATCACCCCCAGGCCGATCTTGCGGTTGCTCTTGCACATCGCTTCGATCTGCTCGAGGGGATAAGTGTTCACGTCGATGACGTTGTCGAGGAACCGCACAGCCGCATGCACCGTCTCACGTAGCGTATCCCAGTCGACCTCCGCCCTATCCGTACCCGCATCGCGAACGAAACACGCCAGGTTGATGCTGCCGAGGTTGCATGCCTCATAGGGCAGCAGCGGCTGTTCGCCACAGGGGTTCGTCGCTTCGATTCGGCCGACGTGCGGCGTCGGGTTGTGACGATTGATTTCATCGATGAACACGACGCCCGGCTCGCCCGTCTGGTGCGCATGGCGCACGATAATGTCCCAGATATCCTGTCGGGTGTAGACGGGCACCTTGATCGACGCATGGGCCCCACCCGTTTGACTCTCCGCGTCACTGACCGCATCACTCTGTGCCGGGACGCTGCCCGTATCCGAGTCGGCTACGACCTTCAACGCGCCGTCGGCCTCGCGCCGGACGGGGATGAGCGAGCGGATGTCATATTCGCCGATTGAGACGTCGCGCGGGATGACGAATTCCTTGGCGTTACGCGGGTTGCGAACGATGTGGGGGCTCTGCGGGTCGGCCAGGAACCCTTCCATCCATTCGTCCGTCAGCTTCACGGAAATGTTGTAATTGGTGAACTGGGTCAGATCCTGCTTGGCATGGAGGAACTTGAGGATGTCCGGATGATGGATATACATCATCCCCATGTTCGCGCCACGGCGAAACGCGCCCTGCTGGATCGCGTTGGTCGCCTCGCTGAACGCCCGCCAGAAGCTGATCGGGCCGGACGTCGTGCCGCCCGAACTCTTGATGTAGTCGCCCGTCGGCCGCAACTCGTCAAAGGCGAACCCCGTCCCGCCACCGGCCTTCTGGATGAGGGCTGTGTTTTTGATCGCGTCGAAAATGTCATTGACGCTGTCGCGTACCGGAAGCACGAAACACGCGCTGAGCATGCCCATCTCCCGGCCCGCGTTCATGAGCGTCGGGCTGTTGGGCATGAAGCGCTTGCTGGTCATGATGTCGAAAAAGACCTTCGCCCAACGATCCCGGTCCTCGGGCGTCCCGTACGTCAACTCCGCGCCCGCCACCGTCTCGGCCACGCGCTCAAAGAGCAGACGCGGCGATTCGACGACCTGGCCTTGCTCGTCCTTTTTTAAATAGCGTGCCTCAAGCACCCGCAACGCATTGCCCGTAAAGCCACACGCCGCCTGACGATGATCAGGACCGCGACCGTCCCGCAGATGATGTTCGCCAGCGCTCATCAAAAACTCCTAATGGCAACGGCCCCGCAAAAACTCGTCACCAAAACACTTCCCGCAAAGAGCATTAGAAACAGAATAATTACAGCTTACATACAACCAAAAGAGCGTTATCGCCGGCATCACCTACCCCGCTCGGATGCCGACGCAGACAGGTGCATTTACTCGCTTCACAGAGTCCACCACTGAACTGTAAGCTTTCCACATATGGTGGGGCAACCATTTAAATACCTCAAGATATGGCGTGTGTCAAACAAAAGATCGACCGAAAAGGCATATTTTTAATAACCCTCGTAAGGACCGATATATCATAATCTTATAACCTAACTCTTTCCTTACTCACATGTGAATTTTTATGCCCAGCGTGACGCTATCCCGTCCTTTGGCCCCCGCTAAAGCCATGCTTTTGAATCGTTGAAAGCAGCACCTTATTCGGTGGCCCAAATCACCCTTTTCATCGCTTGGATATTGTAGGGTGCCGGTACTGCGCCGGCCTTGATCTACGATGCCGCAAGGCCATGACCACCCGGATCGCCGTGTACAGGCTTCGGCAATGCCCCCTTCCCATGCATGCCGACAGCTACTGGTGCAGGCCGGGCCGACAACAACGGCCATGGATGCCGCTCGCCTTGCTGGAAATGGCCATCTGTTTTAGGCTGTCTCTCTTTGCCAGACCCGGTTCGAGACCCGACATTGGAACCGGGCGACGCCAGAATCACTGTATCCCCTTGATTGCAAAGTGCTTACAGCTGATACCTGGCAGAAATAGAGAAGATTTGCGGCGATACGCGCTGTTGTCTATGGGTAGTTCGGGACGTGTCGATGGCCTGGCCGAGCAAAATGAAACGACAACCGCGCTACGATTCGTAGAATATCGATTCTGGTAAGATGGCCCATCGGACAGTGAAGTATCCGTCCAAGGCCTTGGCTTATCAGGTTCCTGAGCGGTCGAAAAAGTCGTGATTGCGGATCCTGCCCAGGGTCGGGCAATCGCAGACGAACAGAGGTACCCCTATCAAGGTACCCACGTGCACGAGGTATTTGTGATTTGAGATCCGGAGTCGAGATCTGAGATTGCAGATTGGAAAGGCGACGAACCTTTACGAACGGGAGAATGAACGCATGTCGACAGTCGTGAAAAGTAATCAGCAGACGACGCACGATTTCCGCGTCAAAGATATTTCCCTGGCCGAATGGGGCCGCAAGGAAATCACCATCGCCGAGTCGGAGATGCCCGGCCTCATGGCGGTGCGGGAGGAATACGGCGCCCAACAGCCCCTGGCCGGTGCACGGATCACCGGTTCGCTGCACATGACGATCGAGACGGCCGTCCTCATCGAAACGCTCGTCGCGCTCGGTGCGAAGGTCCGCTGGGCCAGCTGCAACATCTACTCGACCCAGGATCACGCAGCCGCTGCGATTGCCGCGGCCGGCGTGCCCGTCTTCGCCTGGAAGGGCGAGACGCTCGAAGAGTACTGGGACTGTACCCTGCTGGCACTGACCCACCCCGAAGGCGGACCGAACCTGATCGTCGACGACGGCGGGGACGCGACGCTGCTGATCCACCGCGGTCGTACGCTCGAACTGGAACATGAAAAGACCGGCCGACTCATCCCGGTCTGCACCGACAACAAGGAGATCCAGGTCGTCGACGAACTCCTGCACGCCAAGTTCAAGGAAGATCCGACCTTCTGGCAGCGGATCGCCAAAGACATTGTCGGCGTCAGCGAAGAGACGACCACGGGCGTCCATCGGCTCTATCACATGGCCAAGACGGGCGAGCTGCTCTTCCCGGCCATCAACGTCAACGACTCGGTGACCAAGAGCAAGTTCGACAACCTCTACGGCTGTCGCGAGAGCCTCATGGACGGCATCAAGCGGGCAACGGACGTTATGATCGCCGGCAAGAAGGCGGTCGTCCTGGGCTACGGCGACGTGGGCAAGGGCTGTGCCCAGGCACTCCGCGGCCTGGGGGCACGCGTCTACATCACCGAAATCGACCCGATCTGCGCGTTGCAGGCGGCCATGGAGGGCTACCAGGTCGTCACGATGGACGAGGCGTGTGCGTACGGCGACATCTTCGTGACGGCCACCGGCAATGTGAGCGTCATCACGCGCGAGCACATGGACCGCATGAAGAATAACGCGATCGTCTGCAACATCGGTCATTTCGACAGCGAGATCGAGGTCGATCGCCTCGAAAACCTCACCTGGGATGAGATCAAACCGCAGGTCGACCACGTCATCTGGCCCGACGGGAAACGCATGATCCTGCTGGCCAAGGGGCGGCTGGTGAACCTGGGATGCGCAACCGGCCATCCCAGCTTCGTGATGAGCAACAGCTTCACGAACCAGACGATCGCCCAGATCGATCTGTGGGAGAACCGCGAGACGGGCAAATACGAACGGCAGGTCTACACCCTCTCGAAGATGCTCGACGAGAAGGTCGCCCGGCTCCATCTGAAAAAGATCGGCGCCACGTTGACCGAAATGTCACAGCGCCAGGCGGACTACATCGGCGTGCCGGTAGAAGGGCCGTTCAAAACTGAACATTATCGGTACTAAAATGTGATCCTCCTCAAGGTGCCTGAAAAGGCCGACAGAGAGGGCTGATACATACAGGCCGACGCGTTCCCGAAACAGGGTGCGCGTCGGCCTGCTGCACTTGCTTGCCAGTTACACTTTACAAATCGCGTACTCAATAACTTATTTCATTTTTCCTTTGACATCGTTTTTTCACAGTCTAGTCTGTAATGTAGATTAGCGGTGATGGCGGCCGTTGGGATGGAAGAGGGCTAGCCCCATATCGTAACGATTTTCCGCCCATCGATAGGTCCCCCCCTTCTTCCGATTGCGTAAGGACTCTTGCCATGAGGCGTTTGCTGTCTCGGCTTGCAATTGGGTTGTGCGTTGTTGCAATGGCCTGGCTGGTGCCGTCACTTTCGGCACGCGACGTGTCCCCCCCTCTCTACGACGGCCCACCTCTCATGGGCGCCCCGATCGATACGAATGAACTGATCGTATTTCTGCGCCCCGGCACGGATGCCGCCGCGTTCGCCCGAGGGAGAGGCTTGCGCTTGGTCCAGGGACTGCGGAGCAACCCGCATGCATTCATCGTGGCCGCTGACAGCGTATCCCGCGCGCGGGCCGA
>PWPN01000311.1 GCA_003557125.1 Phycisphaerae bacterium
ATCGGTACCTCGTGCTGGGAAAAGGCATGACCGGTCGCGTCGCGTTGCCTGCTTCTGTTGTAGCGGCGGCCCTCGAGTCGCTCATCGGGGCGATCTATGTGGACTCGGGATGCCTCGAAACCGTTCGGCGGTTTATTCTGGCCGCGGCCGCGGAGCACATCCGCGAGGCGGCGGCCTCGGAACACCAGTTCAACTACAAATCGCAGCTCCAGCAGCACGCCCAGAAAATCATGGCCGGCACGCCTCTTTATGAAGTGCTCGACGAAAAAGGCCCCGATCACAACAAATGCTTCGAGGTCGCTGTCCTCATCGGGCCGCATCGCTACGCCAGTGCGTGGGGAACCTCCAAAAAGGAAGCCGAGCAGAAGGCTGCCTATCAGACGCTTCGCGAATTGGGAAAGATCCCGCCATCCGTCGAATACGAGGGAATACCACCCGCCCAGGATGCAGGGGCGCAATCCGCCTGATACGCAACCGCTTCGGCACGTGCGTCATCCCCCGACGGAGAACACGGCATGAAGATCCCCGCGCCTCTTCACCGCTGGTCGCTCGGAACCAAAGCGGCGGCCCGTCTCCAGGAGAAACTGGCCACGCGCATTCGCATCGTCCCCTTGAAGCGGGCGGTGCGTCGGATCGCGGGAATCGATGTCGCCTTCAGCAGCGACGGTACCCGGTGCATCGCGGGCGTCGTCGTCTACGAGCCGGAGACGGGCGAAACGATCGAAACGAAGGTGGCTGTCCGCGCCGTCCGGTTCCCGTACGTGCCGGGCCTGCTCACTTTCCGCGAAGCGCCGGCCACGCTGGCCGCGTTACGAAAACTCGTCTGCGAACCGGATCTTTTGATGTTCGATGCCCAGGGCCGGGCCCATCCCCGCCGTCTCGGCCTGGCCAGTCACATCGGTCTGCTCATCGATCGGCCGAGCATCGGTTGCGCCAAAAGCAGGCTCTGCGGAACGCACGATCTCCCCCCGATCGAACGCGGCCGATCCGTGCCCTTGTACGACGGACAGGAGATTATCGGCGCGGTGCTTTGCACGAGGACGAACGTCAAACCCGTTTTCGTGAGCGTCGGGCATCGCATCACGCTGGATGAAGCCGTGCGTTGGGTGACAGCCTGCGCGGACCGTTACCGCCTCCCCGAGCCGACCCGCCGGGCGCATCAACTCGTCACCCGGATGCGAAAAGGCATGTAACCGAATCCGAAGATTCCGTGATGAGAAAGCGCCCCGTGCCCTTCTCTTCGAATGCCAGGGGCACCACTCATGCGATAGGGATCGATGGGCTTGGATGAGGCCGACGCATCGTTTATGTTTGTCTTGAGAACACGATGACAGGAGGGCTGAAACGAGATGCGACAGTGGTTTCCGAGTCGACGCGATGTACTCCGGGCGGCCGGGATGGCCGGGGCGGCCATGTGCTGGCCGAGGATCGGTGCAGCTTCTTCGCATTCGACCGGGGTCCTGCCGATTGAAGGCAGTTGGATCAGCATCCTCTTCGATGATCGCCGTCATCACTACTGGAATGAACAATGCCGCGCCTACTCGGCTGAGCAATGGGCCGCCGCCGTCCGGGACGTGGCCGATCTGGGGATGGAATACCTCGTTCTGAAATCCGTGGCCAAGGGGGGCGAGGCCTTCTACGACACCCCGCTGTTACCAAAGGCCGAGCTCGCCTGTGACGATCCGATCGAGGCCCTGCTCGCCTCGGCCGACGCACTTGGCGTGAAATTCTTCATGAGCAGCGACTGGTACGGCGACTGGGACCACAACGCGATCGTCGACCCGGCCCTGATGCGGATCCGCGTGCAAATGATGAGCGAGTTGGTCGAGAAGTACGGGCATCACGAGAGCTTCTACGGATGGTATTGGCCGAACGAGGCCTACCTGACGCCCTATTTCACCGGGCCGTTCGTCGCACACATCAACGCCTGCAGCGCCGAAGCCCGCAAGCTCACACCGAAAGCCAAGACGCTCATCGCCCCCTACTTCACGCACAAGGCTGTCTATGACGAGCGGTTCGTCCGGCAACTGGCCGGACTCGACGTGGACATCATCGCCTACCAGGACGAAGTGGGCTGTTACCGCGTCACGCCCGAAGAGATCGCCCGCAGTTACGAATTGCTGCGCCGGGCACACGACAAAGTCCCACAACGGAAGCTCTGGGCCGACGTGGAGGTCTTTACGTGGGAAGGCCCGCCCAACAAGCAAACCAGCCCGCTGATCCCCGCGTCCTTCGAGCGCGTCGAAAGGCAGCTCAAAGCCGTATCCCCGTTCGTCGAAAAGACCCTGATCTATCAATACCAAGGCCTGCTTTCGAAGCCCGGCAGCAAGGCGCCGGCCGGCCCGCCCCAGGCCGAGCAGCTTTACCGGGACTACGTCGCATGGCTCCAGGCGCACCATCCCGATATGCTGCGTCGATCGCTTAGTGAATAAGCGGGACCGGTCGAAACTGAACAATTACAGGGATGCGCGTCGCAGCAGCTGGGCGTTGACAGCTACGATGACCGTGCTTGCCGACATGAGTATCGCCCCCACAGCCGGTGCCAGAATAATCCCGGCCCATGCCAGGACTCCGGCTGCCAGTGGAATGGCCACGATGTTGTAGCCTGCCGCCCACCACAGATTCTGGACCATTTTGCGATAGCTCTTCTGGCTGAGTCGCACGATGCGAAGCACGTCGCGCGGATCGTTTCGCACCAGGACGATATCCCCTGCCTCCACAGCCACATCCGTGCCGGCGCCGATGGCGATGCCGATATCCGCGGTCACCAGGGCGGGTGCATCGTTCACGCCGTCTCCAACCATGGCCACGCGCTTGCCTTGCTTCTGGAGTTCCTGAATCTTTTGCGACTTTGCTTCGGGAAGCACCTGCGCGAATACCCTGTCGATACGTAACTCACGGGCGACCGCATCGGCGACGGACTGGGAGTCGCCGGTCAGCATCGCCACCTCGATCCCCGCCTCATGCAACTGCCGTACCGCTTCATGAGACTCTTTCCGGATCGCATCGGCGATGGCGAAAACCGCCAGGATACGTTCTTTTTCGACAAGATAGATCGTGGTTTGACCGTTTCGGCCGAACCTTTCAGCCGCCTCGCGAATCGGCTGAGCGGGTTTCGTTTCGAGCTTATCGAGCAAGGCCGGCCCCCCCACGTTCAAGTGACGGCCCTCCACCGTCGCGCGAACGCCTTGGCCGGGAATCCCCTCGAAGTCCTCGGATACCGGCACAGCCACCTCTCGATCCTCGGCCGTCTTGCGGAGCGCCTGGGCCAAGGGATGCTCGGAATCGCGCTCGACCGCGGCGGCCAGACGCAGTGCCTCTTCTTCGCTCAAATCATCCGCCGATACGACCTCGACCACACGGTGGTCCCCCATCGTCAACGTGCCCGTTTTATCGAAGAC
This sequence comes from Phycisphaerae bacterium, assembly GCA_003557125.1. GTDB lineage: Bacteria > Planctomycetota > Phycisphaerae > UBA1845 > PWPN01 > PWPN01. Next base: position 3,402 of record PWPN01000311.1, read on the forward strand.
GACGACGTCGATCAGCCGTGCATCTTCCAGGCCCTTCCGGTCGCGCACGAGCAACCCGTTGCGTGCACCCAACGTCGTCGAGATCGCGATGACCAGCGGAATCGCAAGGCCGAGCGCATGCGGGCATGCGATGACCAAGACGGTGACCACGCGGCTGATGATGAATTCGAGTTCCGCGCGAAAGAGCATCCAGGCTACAAGGGTGAGCACACTTGCAGAGATCGCAACAAACGTGAGTAAAAAGGCCGCCCGGTCGGCCAGATTCTGTGCGTGCGAACGGGAGGCTTGCGCCTGCGCGACGATCCGCATGATCCCGGCCAATGCTGTGCTCTCACCTGCACCGGTCACCTTGATCCTCAAGGATCCTTGCCCGTTGACCGTACCGGCGATCACTTTGTCTTCCTCGTGTTTGTCGACCAGGGCCGATTCCCCTGTGATCATCGCCTCATTGACCGAGCTCTTGCCGCTCTGAACGATCCCGTCCGCGGGAATGCTCGAGCCCGGGCGTATCAGGAGGATATCGCCGTTTTCGAGTTGATCGACCGGCACTTCCTCTTCTTTGCCGTCGTCCGTGATCCGCACCGCCCGATCCGGCAACAGTTTTGCCAGCTCCTGCAACGCGCCATGAGCCTGGGAGATCGACCGCATCTCGATCCAGTGGCCCAGCAGCATGATCGTCACAAGCGTCGCCAATTCCCACCACAGGGGATGTCCCGGATACCCGAGGGTGACAGCCACGCTGTAGCCGAATGCCACGCAAATCGCCAGAGAGATCAGTGTCATCATTCCCGGCAGACGTTGGGCCAACTCGCGATACCCACCCTGCAGAAAAACCCAACCGCCATAAAAAAAGACGATCGTGCCGAAGACGACCGGGATGAAGTCGGAGCCGGGAAAGCGTGGGGCGGTGTAACCGAGCCATTCCTGCAGCATCGGATCCCAGATCAGCGCGGGTATCGTCAATGCAAGGCTGACCCAGAACTTCCTGCGAAACATTTCCACGCTGTGTCCGTGGTGCTTGCCATGGTCCTCGTGACCGCCTGCGCTTCCATGCGAATGGTCATGGCATGATGATCCATGGGACGCATGGGTATCACATGTCTCTTTTTCATGAGCATGGTCGTCGGGATGCATGTGATCCTTGTGATTATCGCGCATGGCCGATTCCTTGTTCGACAGGCGAGAAAACGAGGCAAGAGAATACTAACCGTGTATCTCATGGCCCCATGCCGCTTTCCAGACAGGCATGGCTGCATGAAAGCGAGCCCATACCGACCCGAGATAGCCGATCGAGGCTCGCACTTCCGGATAGGCCAGGATTACGAGAATGACCGAAAAGAGTGCGGTTAAAAGGCACAGAAAACACCACGCCTGGACCACGGTCGCCTGCATGACCACGAGGAACAGACTCACGACGGCCCCGGGAACGATCGCCAACGCGAACAGAATCACCAGCCACGGCTTCTGATACCAGCGCTGCTGCGAGCCGACCACCGCAAGAACGATGTCCGCAATATAGATCATCGCCCCGAGAAATGCGTCCGGTATTCGAAACAGATCGCGGATGGCGTGCGACACGTTGGAATCAAGGACAGCCAGCGTTTGAGCCCCGAAGACCGGATCCCAGACGCTTTCGATCGCGCGGATCTGATAGAGCCCCATGTAAATCGACATCACAGCCGGAGGAACCGCGAGGACTGCAATCAGCGCGCGTCGACGCCAGCC
>PWPN01000129.1 GCA_003557125.1 Phycisphaerae bacterium
ACGATACCCCCGGGGCCACACCCGTTCCCATTCCGAACACGGCCGTTAAGCCCGGGGGGCCGATGGTAGTCCCACGGGGCAAGAGTAGGTCATCGCCGGCATTTTTTTATGCGCGGATTTTTTCACGCCGTCCCCGCGAACGACCTTCCATGCAGCACGGTCGTAATTCACATAAGCGATGCATTCATCTTAAGATGCATTGCATTCCGGGCGTGGCAACGTACTGCGTACAGCTCGGATGGACAGCCTGCAGTCCGCAGAGTCGCATCAGGGCTTCGAGCCGATACGCTCGATTGACGAAGCCCATCCCAGTGGCTACGCTGGCATGATCGACCTGCCGGCATCGGAGTCGGCATAAAATCGCCCCTGACGGCGCTCCCGGGCTCATTTTCGGCCTGGTCGAGCCGCCGCTGCAAGAGCATGGACGTCATGGCCCACCCCCAGGATTCAGCTGCCCATACCGAAAGTCGCCATTTCGGCAGCGTGAAGGATACGCTCGAATCCATCGTGGTAGCCTTCATTCTGGCGTTCGTTTTTCGGGCGTTTCTGCTGGAAGCCTTCGTCATCCCGACCGGGAGCATGGCCACCACGCTTTACGGCCAACAGATTACGCACACCTGCACCACATGCGGCTTCGAGTACGCCCGGGGGATCACGCCCGAGGAGGTCATCACCGCCCACAGGAGCCCCGCCTGGTCGATTACGCTCCGCTGTCCGAACTGCGACACGATGGACGACCAGTTCGCGGCCGAGCAGATCCGCCAGCCGGACAGCGGTGACCGTATCCTCATCTGGAAATGGGCGTACGACATCGGATACGAGGCTACGGGGCCGCAGCGATGGGACGTAGCCGTCTTCAAGAATCCCTCGAACGCGACGGACAACTATATCAAACGGCTCGTGGGCGTCCCGGGGGAAGTGCTTCAGATCATCGATGGCGATATCTATGCAGCCAAGCTTGAGACGCTCCAGCAGGACGATCCCGACCTCGCTGCCGATTTCATCCGAATCACCGACGAGCTGAATACGCAGCGGGAAGAATCGAACGGCCGATACGTCAGCCGGGATTTCCTCGAAGCCTATGCGGATCTCAACCAACGCATCCTGCCCCATCTGCGGATTCGGCCGAAAACCGAACGTGCCCAGGAAGCGCTGTGGTTCAACGTCTATGACCACAATTTCCTGCCGACCCCGACCACCACAGGCCAGGCGCGCTCCCCGGTCGGGTGGGACCCCGTCGACGAGGCCGCTGCGGAGGCCTGGAAGACCCGTTCGCGCGAGGTCACCTTCGCCTCGACCGACGAGCGACATCTGGCCATCCGTTTTGCCGGCAAGCCGATCACCGACTACATGGCCTACAACTTCGGCCCGCGTCAGGATCAGAGCGAGAGGGCCGAATATGCGGTGGGCGACATTCGGCTCCGGTTCGTGTGGATGCCCGAAGCGGGCGATGGGAGCCTGCAGATCGCGTCCAATCGGGATCTCGATGCGTTCGTGGCCGAGATCCACATGGACGGGACCGTGACGCTCGAGCGTATCGACGCTCGGCTGCCCGGGGGGCGGCGGACGCTCGACGAACGCCGACTGCCTCGCCCGCTGCGAGCCGGAAAAACGTACGACATCAAATGGCTCAATGTGGATCATCGAGCGCGCCTGCTGATCGACGGCCAGGAAGTCGTCAGTACGAACGATGAAAACTACCACCCCGATCTTCCACGGCGGCTGGCGGTCAGTCGTGGACAAGCCGACGACGTGCGCCCGACGGAGGTGCGGATCGCGGCCCGCAGACTGCAATGCACCCTGAGGCACTTGAGGCTCGACCGCGACGTTTACTACCGAAGTTCGATTCAGACCGAGCAGAACGCCCCCCATCCCGTCACGGGTGAGCCGCAGAGCAATCCTTTCTACGGATGGCCCGGGTGGGGCACGGCCGGCATGCCCATTTTCCTGAGGCCCGAGCGCGAGGTGGACGGCCGCATCTATCCCGGCGAATATTTCGCTCTTGGCGACAACAGCCCCAACAGCAAAGATTCCCGCCGTTGGTGGCAGATCGGCCCGCAGCTGCATTATCTGGGAGCCGGTTACCAGCTCGGGACCGTCCCGCACGATCAGCTTGTCGGCAAGTCCTTTTTCGTGTATTGGCCGGCAGGTTATCGGCCGACCACGACCGGTAACATCGGATTGATACCGAACGTGGGCAAAATGCGATGGATTCGCTGACGGATAACCAAGTTATCCACAATGCGGTGAGGGACCTTCAGTTAGCAGTTAAAAAATTGCCGAATAGCCCCGCGACAGTGCTATATGGTCGTGATCGATAGTTTGAGTTGTGTTGTTAACTTGTTTTGTTTTCGTGGGTTAAATGTTGTCTGGGGAGGATGGCCGAAAGAGGCTTTCGGTGTCCTGCATTGAGGTATATTCAGCGCACTACGGCGAAAAACCGTCCCCTCGGATTCGGATTTTGCACAGCTTGTCCACGACCGGGCGGACGCGTATGTTTCGACTTTGAGGCACGTTATGATAGCCCAACCGAATTTGCTGCAAACGATCGACTTGGTGAAACGTTATGGGAGCCGCACGGTGGTCGACCGCGTGAGCTACGCGGTGCACGCCGGCGAGATCGTCGGGCTGCTCGGGCGTAACGGTGCGGGCAAGACGACGAGTTTCCGGATCACGATCGGGATGATCGTGCCCAACGGCGGGCAGGTGCTGTTCAACGGCGAGAACATCGCGCATCTGCCGATGTACAAGCGTGCGCAGCGGGGCATCGGCTACCTCTCGCAGGAGCCGAGCGTGTTCCGACGGCTCACGGTGCGGGCGAACCTGTTGGCCATCCTCGAGACGATGCCCCTTCGACGGCGCGAACGTAAGATGCGGGCCGCCAAGCTGCTCGAGCATTTCGGGCTCGATCACCTCGCCCACCAGCTTGCCCAGGATCTGTCCGGCGGCGAGCGGCGGCGGCTCGAGATCGCCCGTGCCCTGATCACCGAACCGCAGCTCATCCTTCTCGATGAGCCGTTCAGCGGCGTGGACCCGATCGCCGTCGAGGGGCTCCAGAAGGAGATCAAGCGGCTCCGCGAGGAGCACGGGATCGCCATCCTGCTGACCGACCACAACGTGCGCGAGACCCTGTCGGTCACCGACCGCAGCTACATCATCCACGAGGGCCAGGTCATCGCCGAGGGCGCCCCGCGCGACCTCATCAACGACCCCAATGTGCGCCAGATCTACCTCGGCAGCACCTTCCGAGGCGACGAGTTCGATTGAGGCGATGGGAAATCACCGACGGCACATGACACTCTTGCCGTCGTCTGCACGTGCCACTATATTGAACCGCCATGGACGGCCCCGATGACAGATCTTCCGGGGGGCACGATGGCCGCTCGCGGTCGCGATCGCCGCGGCCGGCGTTGCCATTCTGTACGGGTCTGTCCGGCCGTTCCTGCCTTGGCCCTGGCTTGACTTGCCCTGGCTTTGGATCGTCCCCTTCATCTTTCTGGCCCTCAACACCGGCTACATTTGGAAACCGACACACCAACTCATCGGGATGGCCAACGGGTGCCTTGCCTTTGCATGTTTCGCGGCCATAGGTCCTGACATCGCGGGTTCGGTGCCTCTCGGGGAGGGTTCGCTTTCCTTCAGCACCTCGGCATCGCCGATCGTGGTTGTCATGTTCGTTGGTGGCGGGCTTGCCTTTGCAGGTCTCCACGTAAGCCAGACGCGCGGTCGGGCAAGACCACAGGAAACCGCCCGAAAAGTTGACATTGGGAAAGCAGGAAAGATCGCAACGGTTCAGGGAGACGGCAACGCCCGCGTCGGCGACAACATTGGCGGAGACAAAATCGACGTCGGCGGTGCTTTCTATGACCATTCCCCGGTCTACATTGAGCAGCACTACCACACCACGCTGGCGGCTCCCGGCTCACCCACGATCCCCAACGAGATTCCCTCGTCGCCGGTAACGTTCACCGGCCGGGATGAGCAACTGGACCAACTGGCCTGCTCGATGCGGACCGAAGGCGTGTTGATCTCCGGGCTGTGCGGCATGGGCGGGATCGGCAAGACGGCCCTGGCCCTGAAACTGGCCGAAAAACTCGAGCGCGATTATCCGCAAGGGCGGGTCTTCGTGGACCTTCGCGGCGCGGACCCGAAACAGCGCGCTCCGCTTACGGTCGCCGAGGCCATGACGCACGTTATCCGCGCATTCGACCGCACCGCGTCGATGCCGGACGACGAAGACCAACTTGTCGGCCTGTACCGGACCCAGTTGAGTGAGAAACGGGCCTTGCTGGTCCTGGACAACGCACAAAACGCCGAACAGGTCAGGAAGTTGCTGCCTCCGTCGCCTTGCGGGGCGATCGTAACCTCAAGGCGGCAGTTCCAGGTCCTGGGCGTCGAATTGCTCGAACTGTCTCGCCTGGATCGCCCCAAGTCGTGCGAATTGCTGACAAAGCTTTACCGGCGGGACGGGGAACTGGCCGACGAACTGGCCGACCTCTGCGGCGACCTGCCGCTGGCCCTTGAACTGGCAGGCTCGGCGCTTTCAGGTCGCACCGACCTCTCGCCGGCCGACTACATCGAGCGATTGCGCGACCATGCCAACCGTCTGGGACGGCTCGGACAGCACGCAGACGAGGCGGACCTGCTGCCAATCTCAGCCAGCCTCGAATTGAGCGAGTCGCTGCTCCCTGAAACCTTGCGGCCACTGTTTTGCGCGCTCTCGGTCTTTCCGCTGTCGTTTGATGCGGCGGCGGCCGCAGCCGTATGGGATGCCGAAAAGGACCACGCTGGCGATCGTCTGCACGTTTTGCGTTCGTACAGTCTCGTCGAGTTCGATAAAACGACAAAGCGCTACCGATTGCACGACCTGGTCCGACTCTTCGCACGAGGCAAGGCGAGCTAGACGGATCTCGCCGCCGCGTCGCGCCGACACGCCTGGCATTATGTGCAGGTCGCCGCCCTTGCGGATAAGCTTTATATGAAACACGGCGAGGACGCGCTTAAGGGCCTGGCCCTTTTCGATCTGGAATGGCCGAACATCCAGGCTGCCTTCGATTGGGCAGTCGCCCAACCGGAGGACGATCGGGACGCCCAGCGGCTCTGTTGCGACTTGCCGG
>PWPN01000349.1 GCA_003557125.1 Phycisphaerae bacterium
GCATCGTTCAGGCCGGCGCGTCGGCCGGCGTCGTCGTCGGCGTGGACATGCACAAGCGTTACGACTCCTTCCTGCGCAGCGCCTTCGTCGACGTCGTACCGAAGCTCGGCGATCTGCTTTATGCGCGGGCCGTCCTCGAAGAGCCGCTCGAAGTCTCCACGAGCGTCTTCAAATGGGCCGCCCGGAGCAATCCTTTCAGTTACGTCGGCTGCCACTGGACGGACCTCTTCGCACACTACCTCGGGGTCAGGCCGATCTCGTTGCACGCGGTGGGCCAGAAGAAGCTGTTGGCCGACTGGCGCGACGCGGACCATCCGGACGGCATCGACACGTTCGACGCGATGCAGGTCAATGTTCAATACGACAACGGCATGAACGTCACGTACGTCAACGCATGGATCAACCCGGCTGACTTCGAGGGGGCCGTCAACCAGGAGATGGAGATCGTCGGCGCGAAAGGCCGCGTCTTCGTCGACCAGCAGGACCGGGGCATGCGCTCCTGCATCATCGGCGCGGGCACCCGTACGCACAACCCGCATTTTCAGGCCGAGGTGCCGCGCGGCAGCGACCGTACGAACCGCGCCTGCGTCGGATACTGCAAGGATTCGCTCGTAGCCGGCTTAGCCGCCTCCGCACTCGTCGTGCTCGGCCAAGGTGACCGTGCATCGGTGGCCGGTCTGTACCCGGACGCCGAATCGGCGGTGACGTGCGTTTCCATTCTCGAAGCAGCCGCAGCCGTCGCCGATGCCAACGCCCAGCATCTGGCCCGAGGAGCCGGCGCACCGGTCACAGCCTGTTTTGCGGGCGACCGCTACGCGCTCGTCGCAGCCGACTGATGCGGGTGGGACGGGCGTCCCGCGCGTCAGTGCACCTGGCATGTGGCCGGTTCGTCTCTAAGCGTCATTATGTAGGCACCGCCATGCAGCGGTCGATCGTCTCGATGAGTTGATGGATATCGAACGGCTTGGCGAGCGTCTCGTCAAAACCTTCCTGAAGCAGTGCTTCGCGGTTCGCAGCCGTTAGTGATGCGGACAGGGCGACCAACTGCACGTCGGCCAGCTCGCTTACGGATGCAAGGTAACGCGACAGCGTGCGCCCGTCGATCCCCGGCAGGTCGACGTCGGCCAGGATCACGCGCGGCTGGAACTGTGCGACGACCGCCCCCGCCTCGAAAGCCGACTCAGCCGTCCGCGCCTCGAAGTGCCCGCTCTCGTCCAGAGCCCGCCCGATGAGGTCCGTCAGCTCGCCCCGGCCGTCGACGATGAGCACCCGCGTGCGTCCCGTCTCCAGGTCGCCCATGGGCAGGCCGTGCTTGCGCATGAAGCGGACGAGATGCTCGACCGGGATGCGCCGATCGCGGCTGCCTGGGATGCGATACCCTCGCAGCTGCCCGCTGTCGAACCACTTGGAGACGGTACGCGGTGCGACCCGGCAGATCCGTGCCACCTGCCCCGTCGTGAATACACGCTCAGGATGCGCCATCCCACCACACTCCAGCCGGCCCACGTTATCGGACAGGAGCCGCCTCGCTGCCGCAGGGGCCGTCTCCCCTTTCGTCGGTCATCCGTCAAGCCGTATTTGTGTAATACTAAGTATCTGGCCACCGCCCGTGGACGCTGCTTGACCAGTTTCAGAGCGGTTTCTACCCTATAATTTTTCGGTGACCAACGTCGCCATAAGGGCCAATAGAAACGTGAGCGCAACCGATCTCAAGCACCACTGCGGCCTGTTCGGGATTTTCGGTCATCCGGATGCCGTCCAGCTGACCTACCTCGGCCTCTACGCCCAGCAACATCGCGGCCAGGAATCGGCCGGAATCTGCAGTGGTCCGCCGGGCGGTCGGATCGTTCGCCATGCCGACACCGGCCTGGTCACGAGCGTCTTCAACCCGACCCTTCTCGAGAAGCTTCGCAACCCGGTCGCCGTCGGTCATGTACGCTACTCGACGACCGGCTCGTGCCAGAGTGCGAACTGTCAGCCTCTGCTTGTGACCTGTGCGCTCGGCCAGGTCGCTGTCGCTCACAACGGCAATCTCATCAATGCTGCCTTGCTGCGCGATCAGTGCGAACAACAGGGCGCGATCTTCAGCACGACCAGCGACACGGAAGTGATCGTCCACCTGCTGGCCAAGCCCAGCCGGCTCGAAAGGATGGACCACGTCGTCCAGACGCTGGGCCTTCTGCAGGGCGCGTACTCGCTTCTCATCATGTTCCCCGATCGGATCGTGGCAGCACGCGACCCCTTCGGGTTAAGGCCTTTGCTTCTGGGCCGTATGGATAACGGTGCGGTCGTCGTCGCCAGCGAAACGACCGCATTGGACATTGTCGACGCGGAGTTCTGGCGCGAAGTCGAGCCGGGCGAAGCGGTTATCATTTCTCAGGAAGGCGTCACGAGCAAATGGATCGTCCCGCGGGGAAACGTGAAGCCGGCATACTGCATTTTCGAGCTGGTCTATTTCGCGGACCCTGCCAGTAATATTTTTGGCGAAAACGTTCACGACGTGCGTCGCAAGATGGGCATGCGATTGGCTGAGGAAGCCCCCGTCGATGCCGACCAGGTCGTGCCGGTCCCTAACTGCGCCCGTTGCGCAGCGCTCGGGTATTCGCAGGCCAGCGGCATCCCCTACGGTCGTGCGTTCACGGTAAGCCACTACGCGGGCCGTTCTTTCATTCTTCCCGATCAGCCGGCCCGTGACTTGGCCGTCAAAATGAAACTCAACGTCATCAAGAGCACGGTCCGAGGCCGTCGGCTCATCGTCGTCGAGGATTCCGTCGTCCGCGGCACGACGACACGCGGCAAGATCGGTGCGCTTCGCAAGGCGGGCGCCAAGGAAGTTCACCTCCGGGTCGCCAGCCCGCCGATCCGCTATCCGTGCTATTTCGGGATCGACTTTCCCGACCCCGAGACGCTGATCGCCAACAACCGCTCCGTCGAAGAGATCCGCGAGTACCTCGGCGTCGACTCGCTGCACTACCTGTCTCTGGAAGGCATGTTGAACTGTGTGAAGCATCCGCCGGACCATTACTGCACCGCCTGTTTTTCAGGCCACTATCCGATGGATGTAAGCCATCCCGTCAGCAAGCTTGCTTTCGAGGCCAAGTAGGAAAAAGTCTTTATAATGATGAAAACTTGGCACTGGCGTCACCCTGACGGGCGAGACCCCGTCCCACCCTGGCAGGAAGCGCCGCCTCTCTCCATATGCAGCATGGCTGAATCCTGGTACTCGCACCGTTTTTCGTCTTGGTTAACGTGACACATCGATAGCGAGCAACCTGGATGCTGCGCTGCTTCAATCGGAATTGAGCCATTTTGGGCGCATGAGGCTTGCCCGACCTGAATTTATCAGACGAACCATTACCAGATGCCAGTGATGCGACCTGCCGCTGATGCCCGCTGCGGAAGACGCTTCCGTAAAAAGCCACTCCGAACATCCGAAAAAGCCGGCGGGCCGGACAATTTCGGGTTTCATCGGCCAATCATTTCGGGTAGAATTAGATCCGGAGGCGAGAAGGAACCAAAAGGCATACTCCAGAGGCCATACCCTGTAGAGACACCCTATTTCGTGAGGTGAAGAATGCTCCGCAAGATGGACTGCCGAGGAATGTATTTCATCAGTGCGATGGCTCTGACTCTGGCTGTCTGTCTGCCGGCGATGGGTTCATCCGAAACTCAACCGCCGCGCGCAGACGAACCGTCTTCGGCGCCTTTCGAGCCGACCGTCACGACCGACGGCGGCGCCCAGCCGGCTTCGAGCGGCAGCCCCAAGATGATCCCAGTCGATCAGGGCACACCCTTCAGCCCGAATGTCCGCGGGCAGTGCCCGTACCGATGGATACGCGCGGACAACACATATCACTCCACACATACGGCTGCCTATGAAGCACTGTGGGAACTGGCCCGCGGCGCGATGGGACGAGGCGTGGGCGGCGGACTCGATGCCGACACCTACGACTGGCGCGACATCAACAGCGGGTGCAATTACGGCCTGCTCGGGGGGAAGTTCACGACGCTCGAATTCCTCCAGCATGCCCGCGATTACGACGCGGACCCGATGATCACCGCCAACATGTTCGGCGGCTTCAACCAGGAAACCTTCCAGTGCTATACCGACAATCCGGACGGCCTGGCCGCCGACTGGATCCGCTACACCAACATCATCCTCCCGAACTACCGCCAGGGCGACGAAGTCGACATGACCGGGGAAGACCTGCGCGTCTACAACTCGATCAGCGACTGGGGCAGCAGACCGAAACTGCTCGCGCCCGGCGAGGAGATCACCCCCAGGGTCGATTATTGGCAAATCGGTAACGAACCGGAGGTTGGCGACATCCCCCAACACCATATCGACCACTACCTCAGCCCGACCGAATACCGCGACCGGTACAAGCTCATGGCCCCGGCCATGCTGGCCGTCGATCCGACGATCAAGGTCGGCCCCTGCCTGACCGGCCATGGCGCTCAACATGGGGATTACCTCCCCCTTCTTGCGGCCGATCCCGATATCCAGATCGACTTTGTCAGCTACCACCCCTACTACTACAGTCTCCAGAATGTCTGGGGAGACACCGACGCGATGACCGTGGCCCTGCGCAATGCCAAGGCTCATCTCCTCCAGGTGTCCGCGGCCGTCCGTTCGACCATGAACAGTGCCGGCCGCTCCGGCTACGAGTTGATCGCCTCCGAATGGAACCCGGTCAGTTGGTCAGGTGCGGCCCACATGCAATCCTCGATGGCCAGCGCCATCGGCATCGTCGAGTCGGTTTTCACATTCGCCGAGGACGGGATGGAGGCTGCCACCTACTGGCAGGAGCCGCAGAAAAGGCTCGGGCCGACCGGCGCGTTCACCGGCCTGGTCGAACACATGGGCGACGTGCTCCTGATCAACGTCCAGCAGATGGGCCTCGATCCGGGCATGATCGACTGGCGGATCTACGCGACACGGCACAGCACGCGCGATGACCGCATCATGGTCTGGGGTCTCAACTTCAGCGAGAACGGGCCGGTCCAGGTCGACCTGGCGGTGGGGCCGTACTACGTGGAGCAGGCGACGCTCAAACGCTACGGACTGCCCGGCGGCAACACGAGTCTGACGACCTCCAGCGGGATGGCCTGGACC
>PWPN01000273.1 GCA_003557125.1 Phycisphaerae bacterium
CAATCTCAAATCTGAAATCTGAAATCTGTAATCTGAAATATGAACTCAGCCCTCAGCAGCCGCACTGTTCACCACGCCCGTCACTCGCTCCGGATACGCCCGGCACGCACCTCCTCTTCGGTCAGCCGACCGAGGCCGTGTTCGCGAAGCGCCTGGTTGATCCAGGCCCGCTGCGAGCAGATCGTTCGGTTCGTCCGATCCTGCTGCTCGTACTCACACCGCGCCTTGCAAATGACATTCGCACGCCTCCCTCGCATCGCCTCGCCGTTCTCGCCAGGCGGATCCGTACGGCCCGTCGCGATCACCGGCGGCGCCGAGGCCGCCCACGCATCGAACGCATTCGGATCCTTCATCGCCAATGCCATCGCCCACTCGCGCTGCGCACCGGAAAGCACACCCGCCTGCATGGCCTCGGCCACCTTCCGGTCAGCCTTCAACCGCGCGAGTTCATCACACAACGCATCGATCCGCTCGACCGCCGCCGCAAGCACCACGACCTCTCCAGCCACTTCATCCAAGCCAAGCCGTTCGCACAGACTGGACATATCAATGCCACTTTTATTGATATCGCTCTCTGCCGCGTTCGTGCCCGTATCGGCCGAAGCGTCGTCAACGACTTGCTCAGCATCCGATTCGATGGGGTTCGTCGTCGACTGGCGGTTCACGATCGGCTTCATCCCGACGATGGCCGGCTTGTTCGTCAGCGCGACCGAATGCAAAGCCACGACGCGCCGATCACTCGTTCGTACGATGACCACGGGCGAAAGGTAGCGGTACTCGCGCGCCGACAGCCGCGCGCGGGCCGCCTCGGTCCATTCGACCTGGGCGAACAACCCCGCCTCGCCGCCATCCGACTGTGCCGGTGAAACGACAGCCAGTTCGCGGATCCAGCCGGCCGCCGGTGCCTGGCCGTTCGGCGAGGCATACGCACCGCCCAGGCTCTGGTGCTCGTAATCGATCGGCAGATCCGTCCCATGCGCCCGAAACGCTTTGAGAGCCGCTTGCCCCGCGTCTTCGTCGACCACGAACGTCCCGTTGCCCGATCGGACCTCCCCCCATGGCGCGATCAGCACCATGGACGGCGACTCCCGACCTTCCAGCGGCGTCGATGCGATCAGAACCTGTTCGTTCGGCTGCGCATCGCACTCCTCGCAAGCACCGTTTTGCGCGTCAGCGATCTTTGTCACGTCAATCTCCTGTTATCCAAAAAACCTTTCCCGACGGAAGGTTCGTCCGACCTTTCGGCCGCCCGTGCCCGTTTTTGTGACACCTGAACATCACACAGTCCGTTCCGCGCCGGCCGAACGAGCCGGATCGACACCTCTCTTACCGAATCGGCTCGAAGCCTTCCGCTGCCGAGTCGCCAACGCCATCCTGGAGGGCAAGCGCCTCACGCAATGATTTCAGGGTGGTACGGTATGCAGGGTGGTACGGGCGTCTCGCCCGTTTGCTGTGTGACAAAGGTGGGATGCAGGGAATGCAGGGTGGTACGGGCGTCTCGCCCGTCAGATGCATGACGCAAGGTGGTGTACAGCAGGGTAGCTCGGGCTCTGCCCGACACACCATCCGAGTAATTGTCAGGTGAATGCCAATGGCGTGATCACAATCCCTCGGCCGGGATCGGCTGGATGCGCATCATCTCGGCGTACATCTCGAAGAAGTCCGGCTCGCGTTCGAGTTCGACGTGCTCGATGCGGTTGACGAGTTGTTCGATCCGCTCGCGGCATGTTCGGCTGACCAGCGCCCCGCGGGCGCCCTCGATGCTCGCGTTCCCGAGTCGAACGATCCGCTCATCGGGCACGGGCAGGATGAGCCCGATCCGCTGGGCCCGTTCGAGATCGAGATGGTGCGCGAACGCACCGGCCAGGTAGTAGGTCGCGATGTCGTCGATCTTCAGCCCCATCCGCCGAAGCAGCATCCATTGACCGACCCCGTTGGCCGCCTTGGCCTGCGCGAGTTCCGCCGCGTCGGCCCGACTGAAGTACAGGCTGGCCGCCTCGAGCACGGGAAGGCGGAACGTGCCATTGAGGAATCGACCGAGCGGGTCCATCTCTCCGCTCGTACGCAACTCTGCCAACAGATCCACGAGTCCCGACCCGCAGATCCCCCGGGACACCCGTTGGCCGATCTGCTCGAATTGCCACGCCCCGTCCACCCGTCGCAACGCCGTGATCGCACCTTCCGACGCCGCCATCCCGCAGGACACCCGACCGCCCTCGAAGGCAGGGCCGGCCGGGCACGACGCACAGACGAGCCGTTGGCCGTGACCGAGGACGACTTCCGTATTCGTGCCGATATCGACGACCATGAAAGGCCCGTCGTGCGCCTCGGCCGACACCGTCGCCAGCACCGCCGCCATGTCGGACCCGACGTGATGCGAGACGAGCGGCAGGCCATAGACCTGGGCAGCCGGATGAACCTCGAGACCCAGATCCGCTGCCGCCGCCCGCAATGCCGTCGATTCGCGTCGCCCTTCCTGCACATCGCGCTGCGTACTCGACACGAAGGGCTGCTGGCCGATGCCCTTCACATCGAGGCCGAAAAACAGGTCGCGCATCGTCGTGTTGCCCGCGACGGTGACCGCAAAGATCGCGCGCGGATCGATGGCCGACTCATGCAGCACGCGGTTGGCCTGCCGGATGATCGAACGTGTCATCTGTCCGGGATACTGCGCATCGTAGCTGATGCGTCGGACGACATCGCTTCCCCCGTACTGCTGCGGATTTTCGAACGCTTCCCGCGCGAGCGTGCGCCCGTCGGCCAGATCCACCACGTGCCCGACGACGGTCGTCGTGCCAATGTCCAACGCCAGCCCGAGCACCGCACCGTCATGATCCGCCACACGTCGGCCGTCGCACCAGACCCCGCCGTCCGCGACGCGTATCCACGGATCGAACCCGTCCGGAACGGGTCGGCCTTCCGTGGCGATTCTCAGATGACGTTTGAAACTCTCGACGCGGACGTCAGCATCGTCGCGCAGAATCTGTGCCTGACATGCCAACCGGAAAAGGCGTTTCTTATCGTCGCGGAACCGTTCGAGGAACTCCTCGATAGCCGTCGGCGGGCTCAGCGCATCGCCCCCCTCGAGCACTTCGACGATGCATTCTTTACAACGACCTATGCGGTCGCAGGAGCGTGGGATGGCCGACGTTTCATCCGTACAACGGTCCGCGACGTCGAAAATCGTTTCACCGCGATGCGCCTCGATGCGAATCCCATTGACGATCACCGTTGCCATCGACCGTTTCCCCCTCGTACCCAATGAGCCGCGGGCGCGTGTGCCTCGGTCTGTGAGCCGTGCGGTCCTTACGCACTTACCTTCCGGCTGCGAGCGCTTCGATCCTTCGCACGATCAGCCGGGCGATGCTCGTCTTCGTCCCAGCCATCGGTTCGGACCATCCGCTCTCCGAAGAAAAAAGGGCCACGACCGCCTTATTCCCGCCGAGGCTGTCCAGGCCGTTGAGCACGATGAGATCGCACTTCTTCTTGCGCAACTTGGCCTCGGCATGCCGCAAGCCGTCGTGATCCTCCATCGCGAAACCGATCAGGAGCCGCCTTCCCTTGCGTCGGCCGAGAGCGGCGGCGATATCCTCGGTCGACTCGAGAACGACGCGTTGACGACCGCTGCGCTTGGGCTTCTTGAGTCGAGCGGGATCGGTCGGCCTCTCGTCGCAGACAGCCGCCGCCATGACCGCCGCATCCGCCTGGCGAAACGCGCGCTTGCATGCATCGGCCATCTGCTCAGCCGTCGTGACCGGTACGAGCGTAACACCGGGGGGCGCCTTCAAGGCTACCGGGCCGCTCACAAGCGTCACCTCATGGCCGGCCCGTGCCGCCTCCCGCGCGATCGCGTACCCCATGCGGCCCGACGAGGCGTTCGTGATGAACCGTACCGAATCGAAATACTCGCGTGTGGGACCTGCCGAAACGAGGATCTTCACAATCGTCGGCTCCGTAGATACCGTGGGGCGTGCAGTTTCAGAAACGCTCAGGACTGCTGCTTGGGCTTTCGCGAACGCAACATTCGCGCGACAGCCTCCAGGATCGTCTCAGGCTCAGCCATACGCCCCGGACCGAACGTACCGCAGGCCAGATAACCCTCGGCCGGTTCGACGAAATGAAAACCGAACTCGCCCAGACGGCGCACGTTTTCCTGGACGATCGGATTGGCCCACATACGGCTGTTCATCGCAGGCGCCAGCAGCGCCGGCCCTTCGCGGCCGATCATGAGCGTCGTGACCAGATCGTCGGCGATACCCGCGGTGAATTTGCCGATCAGGTCAGCCGTCGCCGGGGCCACAAGGAACAAGTCCGCTTTTTCGGTGAGACTCAGATGGTGGGGATCGTACGTTTCCACCGCCTGCCACGTGGACGTATAGACCGGTCGGTGCGTCAGGCTCTGGAAGGTCAGCGGGGTCACGAAGCGCGTACCCGCCTCGGTCATCGCCACGGTCACTCCACAGCCGCGCTGGATGAGCCTGGAAACGACATGCGCGACCTTGTACGCAGCGATACCGCCTCCGACCGCGACGAGCAGCTCGTAACCATCAAGATCGCGACGGTCCGCATGCTCGGCCGCATGCTCGGCACGGGCAGCTCCCGGCGAAACGTCCCGCGAGCGCTCATCTTCACGCATCATCGCCCTCGCCCGCCGTTTCCTCCGACGCGATCTCGGGACCCGTCCGAGGCGCGATCTTGCCCTCCATAATCTCCTTGGCAATGATCTCGAGGTCGCCCATGTTGCCGGGTTCGACCATCGGCCGGGCATTCTGCATCAGCTCGATCCATCGCTTCATCATCAGCGAGGCCAATTTGAACCGCCCGCCCACCTTCATGGTGATATGATCATCTCTCAGTTCTTCGATCATCTGCGTCGCCTCTCCTCAAACGAAATAATTCTTGCCGGACACTCCAGCTAAGGCCCCGTGCCGTCCGTTCACTTCCGACCCCGGGCCGCCTCGACGATCCGGATCAGTTCCTCGACCGTCGTCTCCACCTGGCGGTTGACTACGAAGTGATCGTAGGCACCGCATTCGCGCGCCTGGCGGATTTCCCCTTCGGCTTTGCTCAACCGCTCAGCCATCGCCTCATCGGAATACTGGGCCCGAC
>PWPN01000116.1 GCA_003557125.1 Phycisphaerae bacterium
AACTACATTCAAAATGCAAAACAAATCCAGGAAAGGCAAACGACATTCAAAAATTACGACCAACGACGAGATATCACTTTGACACGTACGGCCGATAAGCATCCCGTTTCTTACCGTGAACTGGCGCGTCACTGCGTATCTGCACGATTTACAGCAGCTGGACGGTCAGGTATCTTGAACGTAAGTATGAAATATTCGACAAGACACGCGTCCAATAAGGATACGGAGATCGCAGGCAGAGCCTGAGACCATCGGTGCGCATCTGTTTTAACCGTGTGTGGATTCTCCCGTTCGCTTTTTTCGACCGGGAGTTGTCGGACGAGCGAGAAGGGGGTCGAAACGGGTCGATCATGGCCGTACTTCAGATCAATACGCCCGCGGGCTCGCGCGTCCTGGACCTGCCGGAAGGGGTCGTCTCGTTCGGTCGCCGCAGCAGTAATGACGTCGTCATCGACGACGAACGCGCCAGCCGCAAGCATTGCACCATCCGTCCCGTTCCGGGCGGTTTTCTCCTCGTCGATAACAATTCGCGGAACGGCACCTACGTCGGAGACCGACGCGTCGACCGGGAGACGACGCTCGCATTCGGGGAGGGTTTCCGCATCGGCAAGACGGAAATCCGACTGTACGAGGATTCGGCTCCGCCCGTCGTGCCGCTCGAGCCGTCCGAGACGATCGTCGACACGCCCGCACCTGTCGAGGTCGCGGAACTCGTCCGGGAGGATTACCTCCTGCCTCCCGAGGAGGCTGACTCGCCCGAACGCGACCGCCTGATGAGCGAGGCCCGCACCCAGCTCAACAACCTCCGCACGGCCGGCACGGACCCGGGATTCGAGCTCAACGCCCTTGCCTTGTTGAACCGCCAGGGGCAGGTCGTCCACGCGGGGCAGATCGACGACACCGCTTCGCCGGCTGTGCGCATCCTCCGGCTGCTGTTCTACGGAGCGCTCCGGACGCGGGCCACCGACATCCACTTCGAGCCCGTCGCGGATGGCTTCCAGATTCGCTTCCGGATCGACGGGACGATGCTCCGCATTGTCCAGCTGCCGCAGGGGTTGACCCGTTCGGTCATGAGCGTCGTCAAGATACTGGCCGACCTGGACATCGCCGGGCGCGAACAGATCCAGGACGGCACGATCGGGGTCAAGGGGGATCGGCCGGTCGATTGCCGGGTCTCGTTCACCCCGACGATGCACGGCGAAAAGCTGGTGGTCCGCCTGCTCAACACCGCGGGCGTGCCCCGTCTGCTCAGCCAACTCGGATTGCCGCCCACCATGCTGCGCCAGGTCCGCTCCGTCTGCCACCTCGATACGGGGATGATGATCGTCAGCGGCCCGACCGGCAGCGGCAAGACGACCACGCTTTATACCGCCCTGCGCTGTATCGACTACCAGACGCGCAACGTCGTTACGATCGAGGATCCCATCGAGTACCACATCGACGGCATCACGCAGATCCCGGCCTCGGCCGACAAGGGCCTGGCCTTCCACCAGGTCCTTCGCTCCGTCCTCCGCCAGGACCCCGACGTGATCCTGCTCGGGGAGATCCGCGACCGGGACACCGCCCAGACGGCCATGCAGGCGGCCATGACCGGGCACCTCGTCTTCACGACCCTCCATGCACGCGACTCGATCGGGTCGATCTTCCGACTGCTCGACCTCGGGTGCGAAGCCTACATGATCGCTCATTCCGTGACGGTCTGCCTGGCCCAGCGGCTCATTCGCGTGCTCTGCAAGAAATGCAAGCGAGCGTATACCCCCAAGCCCAGCCAGCTCATGCAGATGGGCATGCAGAACGATCGGATCAATCGGCTCTATACTCATGTGGGCTGTCGACGGTGCATGGAAGTGGGTTTCTGGGGACGGCAGGCGATCTTCGAGCTGCTCTCTTTCAATGACGAGCTGCGCGATGCGCTCATGACGACCAAGACGATCCACGACATTCGAAGGGCGGCCGGCGAATGGACCTACCAGAGCCTCATCGAGAGCGGGTACAGAAAGGTGGCCGACGGCGTTACGACCATCGAAGAGATCGAACGCGTCGCGCCGCGCGAATGATACCCGCCGATCAGCTCATTCCATGCGCACGATGGCAGCTCACCGGAGCAAAACCCCCAACGTACACCCGACGTGAACCAGGAGAAATCGCATGTCGACCGACCCGGACGCACGATTTTCCACACGTAAATTCCAGAGGCATGCCGACGCACTGAAATCGTTTCTTTCGATCCCTTCGATATCCGCCCGGCCCGAGCACGCCCCGGACATGGCGCGGTGCGCTGCCTGGCTGAGTGAACGGCTCAACGACGTCGGCATGAAGAGCGAAGTCCTTGCGACCGGCGGTCATCCGATCGTTTTTGCCGACAGCGGGCCTCCGGTCGGCGACGCTCCTGCGCCGACGATCCTGCTCTACGGCCATTACGACGTGCAGCCGCCCGGTGATGAAAGCCTGTGGCACACAGCCCCGTTCGAGCCCGCCGAACGCGACGGGCGTTTTTTCGGGCGGGGAAGCGCCGACAACAAAGGGCAGCTCTTGACGCACCTGGCTGCCCTGACGAGCCTGCATGAAGCAGGCAGTCGGCCTCGCGTGCGCATCAAGTGCCTCTACGAGGGCGAAGAGGAAATCGGATCGCCCAACCTGCCCGCTTTCGTGCGCGACGAGGCAGCTCGACTCGCCTGCGACGCCGTTCTCGTCACCGATGCGTCGCGCCTCACCGACGGGCGCCCCGCCCTTTTCTATGCGAGCCGCGGGCTGGTCTACAAAGAGATCGCACTGGAAGGGCCGATCCATGACCTTCACAGCGGCCACTATGGCGGCACGGTCGCGAACCCCGCCAACTTATTGGCACAGGTGATCGCATCGCTCCAGGACGGTAAAGGCCGCGTAACGATTCCCGGCTATTACAAAGACGTTCGCCGGTTGACGGCCAAGCAACGCCGTTGGCTCAAGCAGACCGCCCCCAGCGACGACCAGTTGATCGAAGAGACGGGCGTGCGGGCACTTTGGGGCGAGTCGCGTTACAGCAGTGCCCAGCGCTGCACCGCCCGACCGACCCTCGACGTGAACGGCCTGGTGGCAGGCTATACCGGCGCAGGGGCGTCCACGATCATCCCCGCACGCGCGACAGCCAAGGTCTCGATGCGCCTCGTGCCCGACCAGGATCCGGAGGCCATCTCCAGTGCGTTCGATGCAGCGGTCCAGGCTGTGTGCCCCTCGGCGGTGCGCGTTTCGGTCCGGACGCTCTCGACATGCGCCGCCTATCAGAGCCCGACGGATTCGCCTTTTATGCGTGCGGCTGCCGACGCCCTGGCTGCGACGTACGGTCACCGCCCCGCACTGGCCCGCGAGGGAGGCACCTGGCCGATCCTGCCGATGTTCAAACAGTTCCTCGGGGCCGACAGCGTCGTGACGGGATTTGCCGACCCGCATGCGAACGCCCATGGCCCGAACGAATTTTTCAGCCTGGACGACTTCGAACGCGGCACACGAACGGTGCTGGCTTTTCTCGAGAAGTCCGCAAGGGACTCGGAATAGACGAAAATCCATCACCTGTTATCGGACCGCTACATTCTTTAGCATTCCTTGAGGAATTTTGCCGTCTTGAGATCAAAGAAGGGCTTTGGATGGTAGTTAACGTCAATGGATAAGCTATAATGTCCGATGACTAGGCAAGCCGTCGGCCGGTTCCGGGCCGGACGGAGAGGAAGTGGGCACGAACGGACAAAAACGATTCTGCTTTTCGTCGTGAAGGCGCTTGGCGGTTCGCGCCACGTTGCATAGGTGACAAGGCCGTCGGTCGTCACTGGTTGAGGGCATTTCCATGAAGAGAAGAACTACCCTGCTGCATACGGTTCTCATCACTGCGATTCTCGGGTGTTCGGCAGGCACGGTGAAAGCGGACTTTTTGTTCAATCTCACGTACGGCCTGAGTCTTTTCGACTACAGCTCGGCCGTTCAACGGAACCATCTCGGTGACGGCTGGGATTTCAATACCGTCGCCTTTTACCAGGGCCAGACGTACCGCATGGGCTGGGCCGATCTGACGCTCGGTTCGACCTCGCCTTCGCTGGTCAACGTGGATGCTGGCTACACACTGCGGGGTATTCCGACGGCCCGTTTCAACATGACGACCGCCCAGCCGCTCAGTTACACGCTTCGCGCCAATCAAGGCTTCCAGGAATTCGTCGCAACGGGCAACGTCTCCGTAAACATCGATACGCGAATCAATTCGCTCGGTTTTTACAGTACGACGTTCCTGGTCTCCAACCGGGGCGATTACAGCACGGATGGATTTGGACCGACGGATTCGGGCTCCGTCTCGTTCGACGCCGGCCCGATCGTCGTGACGGGTAACATTTACGTCGATCTCCTGGCCCTGGTGCTGCAGCCGTTCTTCGATGCCACCGCCACGGAGAATCCCTTCCTGAAATTCAGCCAACGCGCGACGAAAGTCGAGGGCATGGCCGTTGCCGATGATCTCCTGGGCCTGTTGAATGCGGGCGATATGCTACCGCCCGACGATGTGGCCAGGCTCATCAACAACTCCGTCCTGGCGGCTGTGCTGGGGACCGAAACGCGGGGCGATCTGTTCGGAGAACTGATTCTGCCCGAGGGTTTACTGGCTCAATCCGCCCCGACGCACAGTCTGCTGTACACGATGGCCATTCCTGAACCGGGGACGCTGGCGCTTCTGCTCGGACCGCTGATGTTTCTGGCGGGTTTCTGGCGAACCCGACGCGGCGCATGACGCAATCGGCCTCTGCGCCAGTCGCAAGCACTTCCTGATACCTTCGACACCCTGCATGGGCGCGCTTCGGCTCGCACGAGTGCTGCCTTGTGCGCGTAAGTATGTGCCCTCTCTCTGCTGAGTTTCCCTGCGGTCGTCCGTCGACTGTCTGCCTGCTGCCAAATTCGCCGTTTGGTTACGGGTTTACGAAAGACACTTCAGAGAGCACAATATCCATCCTCGGGCGTATACTGGGACATCGATGATCGGCCTGCCGGCCGACCTGGAGGATGGAACCATGAGTGCGACAAGCGCCGTATCGGATATCACGCTGACGGAAGCTGCCCTCCGCCCCCCCCTGGACGAGGTCACCACCGTCTCGG
>PWPN01000081.1 GCA_003557125.1 Phycisphaerae bacterium
ACGGTCGCGGCTCAGATCAGACAGCCGCCACGGGGGGACGGCCGCAACGGCAGTGCCACGGCGCAGCTGAAGGCGAAGACGGGGGGACGGCCGCCACATGCCATCAGGAGTCGGCCCGTTGCGGTTGGGGGGACAGGCCGAGCACTTCGTTGAGGCTGCCGCTACGGAATCCGCGGAGGTCGATCGCCACATACTGGAACCCCGCAGCCCGCAGCGCTTCATCGATCTGCGCGCGCATCGCGGGCTCCGTCGCACGGGCGATGTCGTCGACCGGCAGCTCGATGCGGGCGAGGTTCTCGTGATGGCGGACCCGGCACTCGCGGAATCCCAGCGCGCGAAGCTGTTGCTCGCCCGCGTCGATCTGTTGGAGCTTGTCAGCCGTGATCGCTTGGCCGTAGGGCACGCGACTGGCCAGGCACGGCATCGCCGGCTTGTCGAACGTGGGCAGCCCCAGCTGCCGGCTCAAGGCACGGATGTCGGCCTTGGCCATGCCCGCCTCGGCGCAGGGCGAGCGGACGTTGTGCTCGCGCGCCGCCTGGATGCCCGGCCGCCAGTCTTCATAGTCGTCGGCGTTGATGCCGTTGACAGCCGCAGTGAACCCCCGCCCCGAGACGATCTCCTCGATCCCGTCGTACTGGGCGCTCTTGCAGAAATAACAGCGATTGGAAGGGTTTGACAGGTAATTGGGGTTCTCGAATTCGCCCGTCGTGATCTCGATCAGCTTGACCCCGATCTGCTCGGCCAGCGCGCGCGCTTCGTTCAGCTCGACCGGCGAAAGGCTCGCGCTCTGCCCGATGACCGCCAACACGTTGTCGGCCCCGAGCACGTCCGCAGCCACCTTGAGCACGAACGTCGAATCGACGCCGCCCGAAAAAGCGACCACGACGCGTTCCAGCGATCGCAGAATCTCTTGCATTCGGACGAGTTTGCTGTCGAGAGAAACCTGATCCACGTTGTGCCTCCGCCTCCATCGGGTATACGAGTTCGCCGTAGTCCTTGCTGAGTGTCCCCCCGGCGTCCGGTGTGCGCGTATGTACTATAGTGTATGACTGCGAGGTGACCAAACAAAGCTGACCCCCCGGTGCATGGCCGCTGAGTTGATCGGATGGCTGTTCCCGTCACGCAACTGCGACATACGTGGCGAGGATTACGTAATGAAGGTTACGTGGCGGCGGTGGCGATGAGTTACTGCCCTTATTCGGGTTCGGTTTGCGCATCGTCGATCGGCTGTGGTTCTTCCGCTGGTTCGTCCGCTGCGTCTTCGGTCGTCGGCTCGTCTGCATCGAGGGTTTCGAGTTCTTCGGCAGGGGCGACCGTCGCTTCGGGCTCCTGTTCATCCGGTGGGTCGGCCGGTCGGGTGGCGACGACCTGAAGCGGCTGCGTCCGCTCGGCGAGCGTATCGAGCCGTTCCTGCGCCAACGGCTGGAAAGCGGTGGGCTCACCCTCGAGAACCGCCTGGTAGAGTTCCCGGATCGCGTCCAGGTCCGCCAGGTTCGGGTCGAGCGCGTGCAACGATTCGCCGGCAGCTGCCAGGCTCATGCGCAGCCGATCCGCCGTCGCGGGTCGATGCGCGAAGCGCGTGAGGAGCTGTTCATAGAGCGACTGGGCACGGGTGAGGTTCCGGATCCGTTCCTCGCGTTCCAGCGTCGTTCCAGGGCCGACGGCCAAGTGGTAGGCCAGGTCCGCCTCGAGCTCGAGCGCGAGCGGTTCGAGGACGCGGTCGCCTGCCAGCTGAGCCGCCAAGGTCGCGGCCCGGTCGAGCAATTCCGGCTGCTCGATCACATTGCCCTCGCGGATGTCGTAGTACGTCTGCCAGGCGAACTGCTCGGCCGCCAGGCGGTTGTGACGCACGACGAAAGCGATGATCAATATCAGCACCGCCGCCACGAGGCCGACGACGATGTAGTTGGCGTACTCGGCCAGTTTCGCGTACGTCTCTTTGAGCAGTACGCTCAGCTCGTTGGTTTTCAGTTCATGACGTCGGGTTTTCTTCATGGTACGGGTCGCCTTGGTGGTGGCTGCTGCTCCTGAGATACACGGCTCAGCGGCATCAGAATGACCTGGACCGTGCACCGATTCATGAATAAGAAGTTCTCGCGTTCGATCTGAATCGTGCACGCCTCGTCGGGATTCTCGAACCGGATGCTCATGACGCCCTTGACGTTCTGATCGCTGACCAGGGTCCAGCCGAGAAGCGGCATCTGCTCTCGATAGAAATTACGTACTGCCAGCTGCTCCGCGCTGCCGCGATAGGCATGCCGTGCCCATCGTCGGCCGCCGGACTCGTAGTCCTCCGTGCTCCGATCGACGAGGGAAAAGCCCTCGGGGACCGGTACGCCGGTCAGAAAGGGGGTGCTGCGGGGATTGATCCGTGCCACGCCGTTTTCCGACTTGTCGCCACAACCGACCGTGCCGCCGAGCCCGACGATCGCCAGTGCGAGCAGCATCGCACATCCCTGCGTACGCGCCCTCCAGACGAATCCGCCTCCTTGCCGATTCCGTTGCGAAAAAGCCATTGTCCTGACCTCCGCCTGCTTACGCGGGAGAGGTGATTCGACACGTCGGCCGATGCACCCATACCCGCCAAGGTTAGTCGAAAACCCCTGTGCTCACAAGATGGACCGAGCCTCGTTTGGCTGTGCGCTCGGCGCCTGTTATGGTATCGGCCGGTTTCTTCAAATGGCTCAAGCGTGATGAGCAGCTCATGCGTATTCAAGACAACCGGATCGAACCCTGGACAGCCGTGGTGGCCGGCACGGGCCGACCGCACGACCGCCTGAATGCGGTGCCGGCCGATTGGAAGTCCCTCGGCCTGGAGAAGGTCATCGTCGTGGCTCCCGAGGCGCTCGAACCCTCGGCCGACCACGACCGGGCGGGAATCACGTGGCGAACGCTCGCGACCGCGCTGCCGTTCAGCGGCTCCGCATGGCGAGCCGTCTGCGAGGAGGTGACCACGCCGACCGCCCTGATCCTCTTCGGCGATTCCAGCCCGACCGTTGCCATGCCCGACCTGAGGCGGCTCCTGTCCGTCGCGACCGATACGGGTGCGTCGCTCGTCTACGGGCATTATCGTGAGACACGCCCGGACGGCACCCCGCGCGACCGTGCCACCATCGACTGTCAACTGGGCAGTGTGAGAGACGATTTCGATTTCGGCCCCGTTGTCGCGATCAATATGGCCGCAGCCGGACGATCGCTGGCCCGCTTCGGGCCGCTCTCCGACAGCGACGTCGGGGGATGGTACGAGCTGCGCCTGAGGCTGTCGCTCGAATCACCGCCCCTGCGCATCCCGGAGGTCCTGTCCGCGTGCGTTTCGCGCGATGGACGGGCAAGCGGAGTCCGCCAGTTCGACTACGTCGATCCGCGATACGAGACGGCCCAGCGACAGCTGGAAGGCGTCGCCACGGCGCATCTCGAACGGCTCGGTGCCCGGCTCACCGGTCCGTTTCGGGCCGTCCCGCCGCCCGACGGGGTGTTTCCCGTCGAGGCCAGCGTCGTCATCCCCGTACGCAACCGGGCAGCCACGATCGGTGACGCCGTTCGATCCGCCGTCGAGCAGGTGACGGACTTTCCGTTCAACGTCATTGTCGTCGACAACCACTCGACCGACCGCACCGGGCAGGTCCTGGAGGAACTGGCCGCCGCCCACGCGAACGTGATCCGGCTCGTGCCCGTAGCGGCCGGCCTGTGGATCGGGGGTTGCTGGAACCTGGCCGTCGCGGACCCGCGCTGCGGCAGGTACGCGGTCCAACTCGACTCGGACGACCTCTACGCCGGGCCGGATACCCTTCAGCGGATGGTCGACGCGTTGCGGGCAGGGCCCTGCGCCATGGCTGTGGGGGCTTATCGGCTCGTCGACTTCGAGCTGAACGAGTTGCCGCCGGGAGTGGTGGACCATCGCGAATGGACCCGGGACAACGGCCGCAACAACCTGCTGCGGGTCAACGGGATCGGCGCGCCGCGGGCGTTCGACACCCGTGTGCTCCGTGCCTACCCGTTCCCGAACGTCAATTACGGCGAAGACTACGCCGCTGGCCTGAGGCTGTCCCGCGAGTACGAGGTCGCGCGGATCTACGATCCGATCTACCTGTGCCGTCGCTGGGAGGGCAACTCGGACGCCGACCTTCCGCCCGAGGTCGTCAACGGTCACAACGCCTACAAGGATCGGATGCGCACCCTCGAAATTCTTGGCCGGCAACGGCTCGATCGTGCCGGCACGGAATAAAGGAATCCAACGGATGGATGAACCTCGCTGCCTGACTCTGGACGGCCCGCTGGACGCGCAGGTCCATGTCCTGTGGCGAAGGCAGTGTCGGCAATGGTCGATGCTCCGCGAAGGGGTCGCCCATCTCCGCGCAGCCAGGACCCGGCGTTTCGACGTCGGCCATGCCCAGGTCGTCGCCCAGTGCAACTCCGCACGGCTCGCCAGCGCCGCGGCCCGTGTGGACTCCGCCTCACTGGCGGCCCGGCCCTGCTTTCTGTGCGAGGCGAACCTCCCAGCCGAGCAGCATGCCATCGCGTATGGCGAAAAGTGGCTCATCCTGTGCAACCCGATGCCGATCTTCGAGCCGCATTTCGTCATCGCGACCCGCGACCATCAGCCGCAACGCATCGCGCCCGCATTGGACACCGTGCTTGCCCTGGCGCGGGATCTGGGTGGGCACTGCACCGTTTTTTACAATGGGCCGCAGTGCGGTGCGTCGGCGCCGGACCACCTCCATCTCCAGGCTGCCCCGGCCGGTACGATGCCCTTCGACAACGAGCTTGCCGTCGCCCTCTGCACCGAACACCATCGCACCACGAACCATCGTTGGATCGAGTGGTTATGGACGGAGCCCGTCCAACTTGGTATGGGCTGGTGCGGTCATCGGCCCGTGATCGTGATGATGGGTTCGGACGCGGGGAAGCTGCGAGCCGCCCTGGCGCGGGTGTTCGACGCACTCGTCCAGATCCAGCCGGCCGAGCCCGAAGCGATGGTCAACCTCTTTGCTACCTGGAACGCGCGCCGCTGGTTGATCTGGCTGTTCCCCCGCCGGGTACACCGTCCGAGCTGCTACGGACAGGACGCCGAGAGCTACCTGGTCAGCCCTGGCGCGGCGGAT
>PWPN01000392.1 GCA_003557125.1 Phycisphaerae bacterium
ACCCCGAGCCGACCGCTGATGATCAACTACATCATGGGTGTGGTCGCCACGCCGGCGGGTTTCGACGAGGTGAAACGGATCCGCGCCGAGGATGACCGCGTGATCCTGACAGCCCAAAACGGCAAGCAGGTCACCGCGCCCCTGGCCATCGATTTCCTGTACGGGACGCAGTGAGTTGTTTGCGCCCTAAGCGATCTCGCTCAACGCGTCGCGTAACTGGCGCTGGGTGCCACTGGCGCTGGGTGCCACTGGCGCTGGGTGCCACTGGCGGCTTGTCCGCCAGTGCCGATCGTTCTCAGATAAGCGCCTTGATCGTTGGAAGTTCTACGCCGGGTGTATTCGGCTCACCCGCATAATACCTCCAGCTCGACCATTTCCACTGCCTTGGATGATCGACCAGTCCACATCGAACAGGGTTCATGTGCAAATAGTTAATCATCGTTCGAAGGGCTCTAGAACCAAGAACATTGCGATCATAGCCCGGCCCTTCCTGCCAGAATCGGAACGTCATTTTGCCGGGCCGTTCGCGAATGACGAGCCTCTCAAGCAGCGGTTCCTTTGTGGCCATCAAATCTCTTTTGATGCGAAAAGATACGGGTCGCTTGATCGCATACAGTAAATCGGAAATTCGTGCTGACGGCCCCTCAGGAAAAACAAGGAGATGAACGTGGTTCGGCATGAAAACGAAAGCCAAAAGAGAAAACCCATGTCGACCGACGGCCCGATCAACGGCAGTTGCCAAATGCTGGCATCGGCGATCATCGTCGAGTAACGGCCGACCTTGATAGCAGGAAAAGGTGAGTTCGTGCCCTTGGCCCTGCTCGTCACTTCGTTGGAGCCGTTTCCGGTGATCTGCCGGCCGCTTTCTCATAGGACGACTTTTATCGCGATAAGCACTGGCGGGCAAGCCGCCAGTGGCACCCCCCGCGTTGGTCGGCAAGCCGCCAAGTGGCACTCTGCGCCCCAGTAACCTGACCCGGCCACCGTGAGCGTCCTTGAGCTCACATTAGACAGCTTCACACTGACCGCCAAAGCTTATTCCGCTACGATCTCGCTCAACGCGTCGCGTGCGGCGGCGATCGTCTCGTCGATCTGTGCGTCGCTGTGCGCAAGCGAAACGAACATCGTCTCGAATTGCGAAGGTGGAAGGTAAACGCCGCGACGGAGCATCGCATGAAATAAGCGCGCGTAGCCTTGCGTATCGCTCAGGCTGGCAGTGTCGAGATCTGTCACAGGGCCATCCTGGAAAAAGACGCCCACCATGCTTCCGACGCGATTCACGCAGAAAGGAAGACCCGCCTCACGGGCGGCCGCTGCCAATCCTTCGGCCAGGTGAGCCGAGGCCTCTTCGAGCTGTTCGTACACGCCCGGCTCATGAAGTGCTTCGATCGTCGCCAGCCCCGTCGCCATCGCCAGCGGATTACCTGCCATCGTACCCGCCTGATATACCGGCCCCACCGGGCTCAGGGACTCCATGATCGTTGCCCGTCCGCCGTACGCTCCCACGGGCAGGCCTCCGCCGATGATCTTGCCGAGGCACGTCAGGTCCGGCCGTACACCGAACACCTCCTGCGCGCCCCCGAGACCGAGCCGATACCCCGTCATGACCTCGTCGAAAATAAGCAGCGCACCGTGCGCGTCGCACAACGCGCGAAGGCCCGACAGATACCCCTCCGTCGGCGGGACGCATCCCATGTTGCCGGCCACGGGCTCGATAAGCACGCCGGCGATGCGCGACCCGTCCTTCTCGAAAAGCGAACGCGCTGCCGTCAGATCGTTGTAGGGAATCACCCGCGTGTCCATCACGGCACCGGCCGGGACGCCCGCCGAGCTCGGCACGCCGAACGTCAACGCACCCGAACCGGCCTGGACAAGGAGCGCATCCGCGTGCCCGTGATAGCAGCCGGCGCACTTGACGATGAGATCGCGCCGGGTATACCCGCGCGCCAATCGAATCGCGCTCATCGTCGCTTCCGTGCCGGAGTTGACCAGACGGATCTGCTCGATCGACGGCACATCGGCCACGATCGCCTCAGCCAGCCGCGTTTCGCCTTCGGTCGGTGTGCCGAACGACCAGCCTTTGGTGAGAACCTTGCTGGCAGCCGCCTGAACGCGTTCGTCGCAATGGCCCAGAATGAGCGGCCCCCACGCCCCGACGTAGTCAATGTATCTTCGGCCGTCGAGATCCGTCACCACCGCGCCTTGGCCGCGCGCCAGAAATACCGGCACGCCGCCGACCGCGCCAAACGCGCGCACCGGCGAGTTCACCCCCCCTACGAGCACGCGCTCGGCCGCCGCAAACGCCTCCAGGGATGATTGCGTCGGAACGACCGGATCACCGTTGCTGGTTTTGTTTTGTGATGCGCTCATGGCGAACAACATCATACCGATTGGTCGTCTCAAAGCGAACCCAATTGATATAGGACTCACTCCGTCCGCAGGCCCCATATTTTGTGTCTGGTGTCCGCCCGGCCCCATCATATAATGTCGGTTCTGCGGCGTCGGGCAATTCTGCGATACAACACCGATTGCTTCGAGCCCGACGATTTTCCGCAATCCTTTAACTTCGGGGCTCCCGTTGAGGCGCTGCGGGTATACCCGGGATCATTGATTATCACTGACAACCATGTGCAGCATCAGTCCACGGCTCTGGAGCGACATCCTTGTCGAGGTGCGTCAACAGCACCCCGAGCTGGCGCGCCCATGGTTCGCTTCGCTCGAACCGCTCGAAATGCAGCATGGCGTCCTGCGCGTACAGACGACCGGCACCGCCCATCACGCTTATCTGACGCAACAATGCCAGCAGGCTTTCAACAGCGCCGCCCAGGCTGTGATCGGTCGCCTGATGACGATCGCGTTCGTCCCGCCCGCGCATCCGGACAGCGAGCGTCCTTTGACGTTCGAACGCGAGACCGACGAACTCCAGCTCAACCCGGACTACACTTTTCCCAACTTCGTGACGGGGCCCTGCAATCGGCTCGCCCACGCCGCCTGTGCAGCCGTCGCCGATTCGCCCGGCCACGTTTACAACCCGCTCTTCGTCCACGGCAATGTGGGATTGGGCAAATCGCACCTGCTCCAGGCGGTCTGCCACAAGCTGCAGGATCACGGGCAAGCACCCAAAAGAATCCTTTATCTGTCCTGCGAGACCTTCACGAACCACTTCGTCGAGGCCATCGAACGCGGCGCGCTCCATCAGTTCCGGTACCGCTATCGCCATGTTGATGCGCTGGTCATCGACGATATCCAGTTCCTGTCAGATCGCGAACAGAGCCGCGAGGAGTTTTTCCACACCTTCAATACCCTTTACCAGGCGAAGAAACAGATCATCCTCTCGGCCGATGATGCCCCCAACGGCATCCCTCGCCTCGAGGAACGGCTCACGAGCCGGTTCAACTGGGGTCTCGTCGTTCGGATCGACTCGCCAAGTCTCGAAACGCGGATGGCCATCGTCCGCAAGAAAGCAGCAATCCGGTGCGCGAATTTGCCCGAAGACGTGCTCTACCACATTGCCGCCTCCGTCCCGTCCAATGCCCGCGAGCTTGAAGGCGCCCTCAGCAAGGTTCTCGT
Source organism: Phycisphaerae bacterium (assembly GCA_003557125.1). Lineage (GTDB taxonomy): Bacteria > Planctomycetota > Phycisphaerae > UBA1845 > PWPN01 > PWPN01. Next base: position 3,571 of record PWPN01000392.1, read on the forward strand.
CCTCAGCCAGCAGTTCGGAGGGGCTGTCAACCTCCAGATCGCCCGCCAGGCACTGGGCGACCATGTGACGGGCCCCGGCCGTCTGATCGGCATCAGCGACATCCTTGACGCCGTCACCGAGTGGTTCCAGATCCGGCTGGCCGACCTCCAGGGCAAACGGCGTCATCGGTCGATCGCCTTGCCCCGCCAGATTTCGATGTATCTGGCCCGCCAGCTTACAAACCTCAGCCTGGAGGAAATCGGGGGCTACTTCGGCGGTCGCGACCACACGACGGTCCTGCACGCTGTCCAGACCGTCACGGACCTTCAAAAGCAGGATCAGGAGCTTGAGCACGTCCTGACCGCCCTGACAGCCAAACTGCACGAGAAGGTCTCCTGAACCGATGCCCAGGACGCCCCTCGCAACCGGCCAGCCGACCCCTTTTCCAGGGCTCCCGAATCGTCACAATCTGTCGGCCGGGCAGTGGATAACCTGTGCGATTTGCGGTATCCTGAAAGCTTGTATGAACAGCACCTGCGGGGCGCTGGCGGAAGCCGGGGCGCAACCTGAGCGGAAACCATCCGGTCGCAACAGGTTATCCACAGTCGGCCAGGCCGCGCAACATATGCAACTTCATTCCGTGCAGGTGCTTATGCCAATTAACTGGCGGCGATTCGCACAGCTCACAGCCTCTACGAATACAGCCAGATTAATTACTATGAAAGAGAAGAGACAATACCAACGTGTAAACAAAACATTCCGAAGGGAGCCATCATGATGCAGGTGGTCGTCAACCGCAGCGCGCTCTTGGAAGTCCTTACCGTGGCGTCCAACGTGGTGGCTAGCCGTACCACCAAAGACATTCTCAAGTGCGTCCGCCTGACGGCTGACAAGGACCGCCTGCTCGTCAGCGCCACGGACCTGGAAGTCGGAATGCGCGTGGCTGTGCAACAGGCCGACGTCCAGGAAAAGGGGGAGGCCCTGGTACCGGCCGACAAGCTGGTCCAGATTGCACGCGAGAGCGTCGAAGACACGCTGGCCATCGAAGCCGACGCCGACAAATGCCATATTCGCGGAACCGACAGCCACTTCGAGATCTACAGCCAGGATCCGGCCGAGTTCCCCCCGGTCCCCGATCTCGAAGGGGATGCGGACTTCGAGATCGAGGCGTCCGTGCTGCAATCCATGATCGAGCGAACCGTCTTTTCCGTCGCCAAGGAAAACACGCGTTATGCGATCAGCGGCCTGCTCTGGGAAAAAAGCGATAAGCAGCTCGCGCTCGTGGGGACCGACGGCAGAAGACTCGCCTGGACATCCGCATCCGTCGAGAAACTGAACGGCGACCCGAAACAGCAGATCGTGCCCGCCAAGATGGTTTCCGTGCTGGGACGCGTCCTGGCGCATGTGGAGGGGCCGGTGGCGGTCCAGGTGACCGACAACCAGCTTATTGTCCGAGGCGGGGGCTATGTGGTGAGCTCGTCCTTGCTGGAAGGCCATTTTCCCCAATACCGCGACGTTCTCCCCAAGGACAACGACAAGAAGGTGGAAC
>PWPN01000131.1 GCA_003557125.1 Phycisphaerae bacterium
AAAGCGTCCAGTTCCCCCACAACAGGATCTCGACATCGCCCGGCCAGACGCCCCACCACGTTCGGCAACGCAGCCGGGCCGCTGCATCGGCCGAGGTGCGGTATCGATCGACGTAAAACTGGAGCGGTCCGCCCGTGGAGCCGCCCGTATTGAAAGGCTTCACGCCGCCGGGGCACGCGCGCCAGGTGAGCGTTTCGAGGTTCGCGCGAATCTGCGTTCGGTCGAGCGTGGGAAGTCGCTCCAGGTCGTCGGCTGAAAGGTTCGGTGCGTGGACGTCCAGGTCCGCTGCATTGAACCGCTGCGCGTAAAAGGGGCAGTGGGCTGCGGCCGAGCGCAACAGTCGACGGAGCTTGCGGTCCTGAAGCGCGCGGAGTGCATCGGCCGATGCGCGCTGCGTCTGAAGCAGTTGACGATACCGGCGCATCGTGTCACGGCTGCAGAGCCGTTCGGAAAGCGGCCAGAAAACGTGCGCTGCCAGCCAGCGGTTCATCGCTGCACCTCGAGCATGGGGGGCCGAACATCGGGCACGGTCACGATTCGGCGTTGGGCACCATCTCTGCGGACCGTGGCTGCCTGGCGACCGACGACTCGCTCGAAAACGTTATGAACCTGCTCGCCTACGCTCTGCCAGCTTCGCGTGTTGCCGAGTCGCGCGATCCCGTCACGATCCCAGCTCCGCCCCAGTGCCGCACAAATGGCCTCGCTCAGCGCGTACGGATCGCCGTCGGGCACGACGATGCCCAGCGTCGGCGAGCTGATCTGCTGACGATTGCCGCCCACGTCGCTCGCGACGATCGGGGTCCCCGCAGCCAACCCCTCGGCGATCGCATTGCACCAGCCTTCGCTGCGCGAGCTGTTGACCAGAAGATCGGCTGCGTTGTACATGAGGTTCAACTGCTGCGGCGAGACGGCCCCGACGTACGCGATCGAAGGCGCACAGCCCGCAGCCTGCTCGCGTGCGTTGTGCGCATCGATGGCGGTCAACAGCTGCTTCTGGTACGTGCGCTCGCCGCGACGACTGCCTGCCAGCACAAGTTGAGCGTCGCCGAACTTCCGCCGAACGGTCGGCCAGACGTTCACGAGCCGATCGAATCCCTTGAGACGCTGGAGATGGCCGACGGCTAAGACGTACCGCCCTGCCGGGTTCCAGCCGAGCGTAACGCGCGCTTCGCTGCGGCCCACCGGATGGAACACGCCCGCGTCCACGCCGTTGGGTATTACATCGACGTGAAGATCCTCACCGGCCAGGTCGCGGGCTGCCTGAGCGAGGCTGTCGCTGACGGCGATGCATGCGTCGACCCGCCGCAACATCGCACGGATCTGTGCACGACGCACGGGCTTGCGGGCAAGCGAGATGATCTTGCCGCGGATCGTCACCACGATGGGGATCCCAAGTCGGCGGGCAGCCAGCAGCGCGCCGACGCCTTCGGGATAGACGAAGTGCGCATCGATGAGATCGACGTCGCCGAGACCCGATCGCCGACGCTGCCGGACGCGCTGTGCAATCGCTCGGCCGCACGCCCACCCATCGGTCGCCCAGTTGAGAATCGGCACGCCCGGCAGTGGCGGATAGGTCGCTGAAAGCGGATGATCCTGGGCGGGAATCGGTCGGCTGCGGCGGAAACCGGGACACCAGGGCCTCGGCGAGAGCACCTCGACCTCGACGTTCGGCCTTTGCGCGAGCGCTTCCAGTCGCCGTTGCACGAAGACCCCCTCGTCGGGCGCAGCCGGCGAAGGGTAACACAGGCTCACCGAAAGGATCCTCATGCGACCACCTCCGCCTCGGCTGCATGCACGCATTCCCGCGCCGGCTCGTTAAGCTCGGTGCAACTCTGCGACGCATCGTGCCGTGCCCACAGCTCGAGCGCGAGCAATGTCCAGAGGATCGGCCCGTTCGCACTCAGGCCTTTCCGGTGATCATTCATCATGGATCGTACCACGCCGGGCGCGATCCATTGCCGCAATCGACTGTCAGGTGCCATTAATGTGTCGTGTGCAAGTGATCGCAATGGACCGCGGAACCATGCATCGATCGGGATATCGAACCCCTTTTTGGGTCGCTGGGCGATTTGCGGGCCCAGCCAGCGTGCAAGCGTGCGTCGGAGTACGATTTTATTGTGCGGACCGGACTGTTTGAGGTTGACGGGCATACGACCGACGAGTTCGACGAGACGATGATCGAGCAACGGCACGCGCACCTCGAGCCCGACGGCCATGCTCGCCCGGTCGACCTTGGTCAGGATGTCGTCGACCATCAGCGTTTTCATATCCACGTACAACAGTCGATTGAGCAGTTGCCGCGACGGACATCGCACGAACAGGTCGCGTCCGCGCGTGAACGGATCGTACCCCCCCGTCGCATCGATGACGGACGGTTCGAGCAAAAGTGCGGGCAGCGCGCCGCCGGCCAGTGCGACGCTTCGCAGGTGTGCGGTGATGTCGTCGCAGGCGAGGTTCTCGAGCGTGCGCTTCGCGCGGAGTGCGCGGGGCAGCCAGTCGCCTTTCGGGTAGAGCGCGCCGGCCGATCCGCAGACGAACCGTCGCAACCCGGCCGGGAACCGGTTGCGGATGGCTGCCTCGGCCATGTCGAACCGATAGCGCCGGTAGCCGGCCAGCATCTCATCGCCCCCGTCGCCGGCCAATGCGACCGTGACGCGCCGGCGCGTGACCTCGGAAAGATGGTACGTGGGCAATGCGGATGCGTCGGCAAAAGGTTCGTCGAAGTGCCCTGTCAGCGTGAGCATCGTTTCGGCAGCATCGGACCGAACCATCACTTCGCGATGATCGGTGTTCAGAAGCGTAGCGACCTGCCGGGCTGCCTGCCGTTCGTCGTGGTCAGCCTCGTCGAACCCGACCGTATGCGTCATGACCGGCCCGCTCCCCTCACGGCACATGGCCGTCGCGATCGCGGTCGAGTCCACGCCGCCGCTCAAAAATGCACCGAGCGGCACGTCGGCGATCATCCGCATCCGGACGGCGTCGGCCAGCATCGCTTCGAAGGCATCGACCCAGTCATCCGCGTCGAAAGCGGCCACGTGCGAACCGTCCGAGGCGTTATCGTCAAAGGGGATGTCCCACCATCGCCGCAGCTGCGTCCCGCCGGCTGTGCAGACAGCCATCGTGCCCGGCTCGAGCTTGCGGACGGATCGGGCGATCGTACGCGGCGCCGGGACGTGCCCGAACGTCAGATAGTCGCACAATGCGTGCGGATCGAGCTGCCTCGGCACGCCCGCGGCATGGACCGCCTTCAACTCCGAGCCGAACACGACGCGGTCTTCGTCCTCGTACCAGTAGAGCGGTTTGATGCCGATCCGGTCGCGCACGAGCAGCAGCCTTCGGCGCGGTGCGTCCCACAAAGCGATCGCGAACATGCCGTTGAGATGCTCGACGAACGATGGGCCGTGCTCTTCGTACAGGTGGACGATCACCTCGGTATCGCAGCGCGTCCGCAGGATGTGGCCGCGGCGACGAAGATCGTCGGCCAGCGCGCGGTGGTTGTAGATTTCACCGTTGTACACGACGTGGATCGTGCCGTCCTCGTTGGCGAGGGGCTGATGGCCTTCTTGGAGATCGATGATGCTCAAGCGCGTATGGCCGAGGCTTGCAATTCCATCGGTGTAGCCGGTGTGCGCGTCCGGGCCGCGATGTTTCAGCAACGACGCCATCGCCTGCCCGGCCGCTCGTTCGTGCGCGGCAAGACCTGAAAATCGAATGATGCCCGCGATCCCGCACATGTTCACCTCTCGGCCAGCGTCCGATAGACGGCTGTGTAATCGTCGAGCCAATGCTTCATGCTGTGATTCTCGATAACGTAGCGATGGGCCGCCCTGCCCAACCGGATGCGCATCCGCTCATCGCGCAGCAGTTCGATGATCGCCTCGGCCAGCGGATCGACCTGACCTGGAGCAACGAGTCGGCCCGTCCGGTTCGACTCGATGAGCTCGCCCGTTCCGCCTGCATCGCACGCGATGACGGGCAAACCCGTCGCCATCGCTTCGAGCACGGCGTTAGGACATGCCTCGTAACGGCTGGGCAAAACGAAAAGATCCGCCCGACGCAGCAGCTCCGGCACGTCATCCCGCGCGCCCCAGAACTCGACGCTCTGCCGGCAGCGCAGCTGTCGTGCGCGCGCTTCGAGCGCGTCGCGGAGCGGCCCGTCTCCGATCAGCCACAACCGCGCCTCAGGATAGGCCATCGCCACGTGACGCCAGGCTTCCAGAAGCCCATCGATGTTCTTTATCGGGTGATGGTTGGCGACGCAGGCCACGATCGAGCCTGCCCTGCCGTCAGACTCTTGTGCCGCAACGTCGTCACACGCCGGGTGGAAGCGTTCGGAGTCGACGCCGTTGTGAATCACAAAGAGGCGATCGACGGGCACGCCCCATTGACCGGCCATCATCTTGCCGGCCTCCCAGGAGACGGCCAGGACAGCGTCCGCTTGACGGCACAGCCAGCGATTGAGCCGGCGACGCGGCCAGGAAGGGGCGCACATCTCCGTCTTTCCATGAAAGCTCAGCAGGACGCGCCTGCCGGAGCGACGGCCCGCAGCCAGGACGGTGTCGAACCAGGCGGCTGTCGTGCGCGCGTGAACGACGTCGGCACGAAACTGGTCCATGACCTCGCGCAGCCGACCGATGAGCCGCCACCGGCTTTTCAAGCTCCTCGACCCGCGCCAACCGAGCTCCCACACGGGCAGGGCTGTACCGCTGCCGCTCATCAGTGCGTCGTCGCCGTTTTGAAGGATGCAAACGCCCTGAACGATCGGGCGGGTCTCCTGCTGGGTATGGCGGCGCTGCTCGAGGCCTTCGATGAGCCGGAGCATCGCCCGTTCCATCCCGCCACCGAAGAGCGACGGCACCACGTGCAGGACGCGCACGGGCTCGGGCACGATCGTACGGTCGCGCTGAGGCGCGGTGCGATCGGCCAAGGTCGGCGCTGGTGCGAGAGTTACGCTCATGCGGCTTCTCCGCAAGCAGGGTCACTCTTGCGGACGAGCCAACTGAACTGCGACCCGTGCCGGGGAAGCGCGAGGCGGAAAAGCGCGTCCACGATGCTCCGCATCCGGGGTGTAAAGCGGGCCGTCTCGC
>PWPN01000320.1 GCA_003557125.1 Phycisphaerae bacterium
GTCGAAGAGGGCTCGATGGAACTGGACGGCTAAGGCGCCTCCCGCCAACGCCGGCAGCGGCTGGGCCGTATCGAGCGGCCGACCCGCCAAGGACGCCACGATCATCGACAGGGCGGCCAGCGCCAAGGCAGTCCCGACGATCGTCACGGACGAAGGACGCCGATGCCGTGCGCGGTACCACAGGGCAGCCAGGACGCTCATGGCGGCATATTGGAGGAGATGGCCCCCGTAGAGCACCATCAATTGGTCCCACGAGTAACCGAAGAAGGCAGCCATCGGCCACAAGGCGGGCATGTCCGGCCATGGGTGCCCTTTGATAAACATCGAAGACAGCACCAGCCGGACGATCAGTGCGGCGACGAGCAGCAGAGCCATTCCGCTTACCGTGTCGACTGGCGCATCCAGACGATCGTTCCGTCGCGCGAGCCGGCACGACGCAACGGCCGAGCCGAGTCCCGCACACGCCCATGCGACGAGCAGGTCGCGGGGATCAGCCACGTGCGAGATCGTCAACGCCTGGAGTGCCTCGATGGCCGCAGCCAGCAACAGCGTGCGCATCAAAGCGTACCGGACAGCCTCTTCGCGCGATCGACCCGATTCGCGCGCGCTGAGCACGAGCGAAAAGGCGATCAGCCCGAAAGCGGCGCCGGACAGCATCTTGTCATAAAGCTGGCGGGGCGACAGCACGCGCGTCGGATCGCCCGGCGTCGTCCACGGCAAGGTCAATGGAGCGGAGGTGAAATGCGCGACGGCTGCATGGATGCGACGCGGCGAGGGATGAAAATCGAAGGGCATCAACGCTGCCATTGTGACGCAGGCTGTGATGAAAACTGCGGCTGCGCGGTAAGGGCGTTGGCGTAAGACCATATAGAACGAGGCATGCCGACGGCGAAAGTCTCGTTGCACGACGACAGCCAATCCGATACCGATGGCTGCGCCGGCCCCGTTGCAGAAAACATCCGTCCACGTCCCGACACGGTGGAGCAATACAGTCTGGCACGCTTCGAAGAGGTAACTCAGGCCGACAAGAAGGGCGAGGCTGATGACAGCGTCGCGCCCGTCGGCAGAACCCCTCCGACGCACGATGAGACGCATCAGCACGCCGAGCGGGATATAGAGCAGCACGTTGGCGGCTGTGTCGCCCGGGATGAAGCGATGCCAGGGGAGGTTCCACTGCCAGACGGCGTCCGGGTCGATCTGGAAAGGCGCCAGCGTGCCGTAGACGATACCCGCCAGATAGAAGGCCAACATGGCGTAGAGCGTCCGTCGCCGCAGCACGGGGGGGATCGCATCGCCTGCGAACGTCCCACCACGTTCCGTGCATGATCGACGGTTATCGGCCGGCAGAACCTGCCCGTCCCATAACATCGTGTGCCCCTCAACATCTCCGTACGGTGCATTTTTTGCGAACGGTCGCTGCACCCGCCTTCGGGCCGTCGTATCCACACAAGGCTCGCGAACTGTTGTGGACATCCCGTTTAAGCCTGCAAATCGTACGATACATGACCGGCAACGGGCAATATTTTTTGCAGAGAGAATCGCAAGTCGTGATCCGCCGGTTGCATGGACGTACTCTCAGGGGCGGTACGGAGGCCTCGCGCGTGGGCTTCCGCGATCCGCCATGTGCCGCCCTGACAGTACGGAGGAGCAAATCGTACGAAGCGCCCGGGCCATGCAACGCAGGGCTCACAGAGTCGTGGCACGCGCGCGGCATCGTTCTTATCCAAGTTGTGACCGCATCGACCGATTACGCGACAGATCTTGCCGTTTACCGTCCATCGACCAGCGGTCCGAGGTGGTGCAGCGCGATAAGCAGGCCCTGGTCTTCGAGTTGCAATCCGTCGGGATGATCGCGGTAGACCGCGTCATGCCAGCCCTCGATGTTCAGATCGCCGCGATAGCTGACCCGCAGCAGTTCCTTGACGATCAAGCCCCAGTCGCAGTCGCCAAGCCCCGGAAAGCAATGCTCCGTTGCGCCGTCATGGTAGAAGCCATAGCGGGCGACGATGTCGGGGTTGACGTGCGCGTCCTTGGCGTGGACGTGGTAAATGCGTCGCCCGAAACGGCGGATATTGGCGATCGGGTCGATTCCCTGGCAGACCAGGTGCGACGCGTCCCACTCCAGGCCGATCGCTTCGGAAGGCACCGCCTCGAAGCACCGTTCCCACATCGCCGGCGTGCAGATCGCGTTGGTCCCCTCGAACGGCGAATGGAACCTGCCCATCGGGCAGTGTTCGAAGGCGATTCGAATGCCTGCGTCTTCAGCTGCGCGGGCGTGTTCGCTCCAGATTTCCTTGAACGGAGGCAGGGACGCTTCGAGCGGCTCGCCCAGCACGCGGCCGCTGAAACCGGCCACGACCGGCACGTTGATCTCCACAGCCAATGCAATGACGTTGCGGACGTGCTCATGGTGCGCCTTGGCCTTGGCCGGGTCGGCGTCCATGTGATTGCCGTAGAAACCGGCCAGGCAACTGATCCGGATACCGGCATCCGCGAAGGCAGCCTTGGCCTCGGCTGCACGAGCCTTCCAATCGGGTTTGCCGGGAATGAACGGGTCGTCCGGCCGGGCGAACAGCTCGACGCAGCCGAACCCGTGCTGTTTCATGAAAGCGATCCGGCCCGGGTCGACGTTCGACATGAATCCGATACGCATGATGTCTCCTTCGCTTGTGCTATCCGCAGGGCATCTCTGTGCGATGCACCAGGGGCAGCTTTCCACGCACGTTTCAGGTGGCAGTATCCTACGGCCTACACGTTTCGACAAGCCGTGCCTGCGTGCTGGGGGGCAAACAGGCTGCTCACTTCATACACAGGCCCGCTCCGCGTTGCACTCGGCAGTCCAAGGGCTAGGATATCCCATAGGGACATTGGCTGCGCAGCGGATGCGGCAGCATGTGCAGGTACTACGCCAGGAAAAGGACTCTTGATGTCGATGCGCGATCAGCTTCGTACGAATGGGACAATGAGGTTGATGGCATGGATGGCGGGGGGCGTGGCGATGCTGGTCGGTCTGCCGGCATGCTCCCCGCAGGGAGATCGGATGATGGACAGACTCCAAGAAGCCGACAGACGAGTCGTTTTCACCGATCCGAGCGAGTCGACCGAACAGGTCCGCCTGCTGCACGAATGGGACGGCCGATACGCTCGCCCTCGCCTGGTCAACGAAGGTACGCGCCCGGCCCGTATCCGTGAGGTCATTCTGGCGTCCTACGCGCACGGCCTGCCGTCGGACAGCGAGCTCTACGGCGAGGGGTTCACCATGCTCTCGCAGACGGGCGGCACGCTGGCTGAACCGGCCGACATCGGCTTCTTCACCGACCGCGACCACTACAGGATTCCCGAGCCGCCCGACGCGACGACCGTCTACAGCCTGCTCATGCTGACGCCGCCTTCGGGCTCGCATCACCTCTGGGCGTTCACCTCGTGCCATCGCTTCAGCGGTGCCTTCCGGCTGCGCGAGGGGCATCTCGATATCGTCGTCGATACCGAGAACCTCGTGCTGGAACCCGGCCAAAGCTGGTCGCTCGAAGAGCTCGTTTACGACCATGGGGACGACCGCAATGCGATGCTCGACCGCTTGGCTGAGCGGATCAACCGACAGCATCCGCCTCGACGCGGGCATGCCATCCCGACCGGCTGGTGTTCGTGGTATTGCTTCGGCCCGGACGTCACCGCCCAGCAGATCCGCGATCAGATCCCCGTCATCAAACAGGAATTCCCCGGGCTGCGGTTTGTGCAGATCGACGACGGCTATCAGCCGGAAATGGGTGACTGGCTTATCACGCAGCCGGATTTCGGTGAGGAATTCGACGTGCTCTGCCGCGCGATCCACGCCGAGGGGCTGGGCGTCGGTATCTGGGTCGCGCCTTTCGTGGCCGGTGAAGATTCACAGCTCTTCCGCGAGCATCCGGAATGGTTCATCCGCGATGAACAGGGTCAGCCGCTGCGCTCGGACCGCGTCTCGTTCGGCGGTTGGCGGTTGGCGCCGTGGTACGCACTGGACGGCACGCATCCGGAGGCGCAGGCATTTCTCGAGGGGCTGTTCCGCGAACTGCGCGAACGCTACAAGGGGACCTACTTCAAGCTCGACGCCAACTACTGGGGCACGCTGCACGGCGGGCAGCTCCACGATCCCAACGCGACGCGGATCGAGGCGTACCGCCGGGGCATGGAAGCGATCCTCCGAGGGGCGGGCGACAGTTTTATCCTCGGCTGCAATCACTCGATGTGGCCTTCGCTCGGGCTGATCGACGGATCGCGCTGTTCGATGGACATCGTCGCGTCCGGCGATGACATGCTGAAAGCCTCGCGCGAGTGCTTTTATCGCGACTGGCAGCATGGGACGCTCTGGTTCAACGACCCGGATGTGATTCTGCTGTCCGGTGACGTGACGGAACAGGATCGCAGATTCCGCTCGACCGTGCTCTACGCGACCGGGGGGATGATGATCGCCGGTGACGATCTGGCTGCGATGAAACCGTCCGAGAAGCGGATGCTGGCCAAGCTCATCCCGCCGACGGGCGTGGCGGCGCGTTTCGAGGATACGAATTTCAACATTGGCCGAGTTGAGCTTCCCCAGGGGCGCAAAGCCCTGTGCCTGTTCAACTGGGGCGATGGGCCGCTGGATATTTCCGTGGAGCTCAGGGGGCGCTACCGGATCACGGACGTCTGGAGCGAGGAAGATCTCGGCATGCATACGGATCGCGTGACGATCGAGGCGATGCCCCCGCGTTCGGCCCGATTGCTCTTCTGTGAACCTCAGTAGGGGAAGCGCAGTAGGCGGACCTCAGCAGGGCACCGCAGTAGTGCATTCGTCAGCGTACGAAAAAAAGCCCTCGGCATGCCTGCCGAGGGCTTTGTGGTCGTCCTCTTGTAACGTCCGCCCCCCGTGGCGGACGTTTCTGCTCTCCGGACACAGCACGGGCGGACAAGCCGCCCGTGGCACCCGATTTCTTCGTGGCGGACGTGCTCGAATCACAAGCCGACGGGCGAGACGCCCGTTCCACCACCCTGTGAAATCACAAACCGACGGGCGAGACGCCCGTACCACCCTGACGCCCGTACCACCCTGTA
>PWPN01000021.1 GCA_003557125.1 Phycisphaerae bacterium
CCCGATCGATCCCGGTCTTCAGCATTTCGCTGGCCCTTCTGGAAGAGGGTCGCCCCGTGGTGGGCGTCGTGGCCGACCCGATCTCGGAGCATGTCTGGTCCGCATCGAAGGGTGCGGGCCTCTGGCGGGACCATGTGCGCTATGCGCCGTCGCCGACTGCGCCCTCGGCCACAGGCTGGCTCATCGCAGCGCCCTCCGGCCAGAGGAAAGGCCTGCCCGCGTCCGTCCACCGCTGGATGGACACCTACAACGTGCGCAACCTCGGCTCGACCGCCCTGCACCTGGTCTACCTGGCCAGCGGCGGGTTCGACGCCGTCTTCGTCTCCGAGTGCCATCTCTGGGACATCGCCGGCGCGTGGGTAATGACCGAGGAGATGGGGATGGATGTGCGCTCGCTCGATGGGATGGGGACGGATGTGCGCTCGCCTGGCGAGAGGGACGAGCGTTCGCTTGGTGAAAGGGACGAGCGCCTGCACGGTGGAATGGGGAGGGACGAGCGTTCGCTTGGTGGGACGTTGCCGTTCCCGATGGACTTGGCCTCCGAAGCCGGCCGGGAGATCACCTTCCTTGCCGCGAGGCCGGAAGTCATGGACCGGCTTTGGCCGGAACTGATTGGGGACTTTCCGGAATGACGGATCTCAAATCTGAAATCTCAAATTCTGGATCTATCTGGATCTCAAATCCGCAATCTCAAATCTGAAATTTCTAATCTCAGTAATCTGGATCTGAAATCTGGATCTGAAATCTCACTAATCTCAAATCTGAAATCCCAAGAACGCTGTACGTCTCATCGGATATTCATCGACTCACGCGGTCACGCCTTCGCCGGCCGGTGAGCCTGCCTGATTGACGAGGAACAGGACAGCCATCCGGATCGCCAGGCCGTTGGAGACCTGTCGCAGGATCGAGCTGTTGGGCCCGTCCGCCACATCGCTGGCCAGCTCGACGCCGCGATTGACCGGGCCGGGATGCATGATGAGAAGGTCGGGCTTGGTTGTCTGGAGCCGCCTGCGGGTCAGGCCGAACAGGCGGATGTATTCCTCGGTGCTGGGGAACACCTGGCTGGTCATGCGCTCGCGCTGGATGCGGAGCATGTTGACGACGTCAGCCTCCTTGAGGGCAGCGTCCAGATCGTGACCGACCCGTGCGCCCATCTGCTCGAACGTTCGCGGCACGAGCGTCGTCGGGCCGACGAGCGTCACTTTCGCCCCCAGCTTGGTGAGCCCCCAGATATTCGAGCGGGCGACGCGCGAATGCCCGATATCGCCGACGATCACGACGTTGAGCCCCTCGATTCGGCCCTTCCGTTCGCGGATCGTAAAAATGTCGATCAGCCCCTGCGTGGGATGCTCGTGTTGGCCGTCGCCGGCATTGACGACATTGCAGTTCGTACAGCGCGTGATGTAGTGCGGGGCGCCGGCAGCCATGTGTCGGATCACGAACGTGTCGACGCCCATCGCCTCGATGTTGCGGACCGTGTCGCGAAGCGACTCGCCCTTGCTGACCGACGACTTGCCGGCCGCGAACTCGAGCACGTCCGCCGAAAGCCGCTGGGCTGCCAGCGAGAAACTCATCCGCGTCCGCGTCGATTCCTCGAAGAACAGATTCACCACGACCCGACCCCGCAAGGCCGGCACCTTCTTGATCGACCGCGTCGAGACCTCTTGAAAACTCTCAGCCATCGTGAAGATGTGGAGGATCTCCTCGGGCGACAGCTCTTCGAGCCCCAGCAGATGCGGGCGCTTCCACGTGAAGGATGATGTTGGCGAATTGGCCGGCGTCGCGGCCGGTTCGGTCGGCCTCGAAGGCTCGAGCGGTGCATAGGGCGATTGGGTACTCATCCGACCCTGACCTCTTCCTCCTGGTCCGATTCGGTCAGCAGGACCGTGACGGGCAGGTCCGCCTGCGTGACGTGCTCACCGACGAAATCCGCCTGGATCGGCAGCTCCCGTCCCGGTCGCTCGACGAGGACAGCCAACCGGATCGCCCGAGGCCGTCCCAGATCGTTCAACGCGCTCAAGGCTGCCCGCACGGAACGCCCCGTGTACAGCACATCGTCGACGAGCACCACATAGCGCCCCGTCAGGTCGAAGCCGATCTCCGTCTGACGCACGACCGCCTGCGGGCCGAGCTCGGCCAGATCGTCGCGATAAAGTGTAATATCCAGCGTGCCGGCCTCCAGGGGCGTGACCCCGCGACGGGCCAGCTCGTTGACGAGCCGTTTGGCCAGGACCTCGCCACGCCGACGAATCCCGATGACGCCGACCGGCACGTTCTCCGGCAAGGCAGCGACGATCTCATCGGCAAGCCGATTCATCGCGGCACGAATGCCCTTGGCATCCAGCAGCATCTTGGAACGGCTCTTGGTCATGATGTCAAAGCCTAACCGTTCCGTAGGGCCTCAGCAAGAGAAGCCGGTCGTCTCCGGAAGGCGATGCCTCACATGCCGTGGACACACGTTTCGTGCCGGATCGTCTCGGGAGCAACCCGTGTCGGCCCAACGATATCAGGCGGTCTCATCGGCCATCGACGCGCGCTTGCCGGCCAGGTAGCGGTCGATCGCCTCGGCCGCCTGCTTCCCATCGCCCATCGCCAGGATGACCGTGGCCGCCCCACGCACGATATCGCCGCCGGCGAACACGCCGCGGATGCTCGTCATGTGATTGTCGTCGATTTCGATATAGCCCCACCGGTTCGTCGCCAGATCGGGCGTCGTCTGCGTCAATACGGGGTTGGCGCGGGTGCCGACCGCTTCGATGAGTACCTGGCAGGGAACCTCGAATTCCGAATCGGCCACCGCGATCGGCCGGCGCCGCCCCGATTCGTCCGGCTCACCCAGTTCCATGCGGACGCAGCGCACCGCACGCACCCAGCCGTCCTCATCGCCGAGAATCTCGACGGGGTTGGCGAGCATCTGAAATTGCACGCCCTCTTGCTCGGCGTGTTTGACCTCCTCGATGCGGGCGGGCATCTCCTCGCGCGACCGCCGATAGACGAGCGTCGCCGGATCGGCCCCGAGCCGCCGGGCCGTCCGCACCGCGTCCATGGCCGTGTTCCCACCCCCGACGACGACCGCCTCAGCCGAGCTCAGTACGGGCGTCTCGCAGGCAGGGAAGCTGAACGCCCCCATGAGATTGACGCGCGTCAGATACTCATTGGCCGAGTAGACCCCAAGGAGATTTTCGCCGGGGATCCCCAGAAAGACGGGAAGCCCCGCGCCGTTGGCGATGAAAACCACGTCGAACCCTTCGGCACCGAGCAGTTCGTCGATCGTCACCGTCTGGCCGACGACCGTATTGCAGACGATCCGCACGCCGAGCGCTTCCAGGCCGGCCACCTCCTGGGAGATGATCGACTTGGGTAGTCGAAATTCCGGGATGCCGTACACGAGCACGCCGCCGACCTTGTGCAGCGCCTCGAAAATCGTGACGCTGTGACCTTTCTTGGCCAGTTCGCCCGCACAGGTCAGGCCCGCCGGCCCGCCGCCGACGACCGCCACATTCTTTCCCGTCGGGCGCGGTGGAGCACCGCCCTCTTTTCGGCTCTCGCGCGCCCAGTCGGCCACGAAGCGCTCGAGGTACCCGATGGCTACCGGTTCCCCCTTGCCGACACGGATGCAGCGGACTTCGCACTGCGTTTCCTGCGGACAGACGCGCCCCGTAATCCCGGGCAGTGCATTGGCCTCGTAGAGCACAGCGGCCGCCTTGTCGAGGTCGCCCTCAGCCACCGCTTCGATGAAGGCCGGGATGTCGATGCCGACCGGGCAGCCGGCGATGCACTTGGCATTCTTGCAACGGAGACACCGCTGCGCTTCGAGCCGGGCCGCCTCGCGCGCCAATCCCGTGTTGACCTCCTGGAAATTGCGCGCACGTTCGCCCGCCTCTTGCTCAGGCATCGACTGACGCGGGATCTTCATGCGTTCGGCTGGTTTCATCGGTGCAGTCTTTAATCCATGGATCGGTTCAACCCGAGCCGACAGAGGTGCTCCAGGGAAGCCTTCTCCTGCGCACGATACGCGCGCAGCCGGTTGTTCAGTTCGTCGAAGTCGACCTTGTGCGCATCGAACTCCGGCCCGTCCACGCAAGCGAACATCATCGTTCCTTCGATCATGACACGGCACCCCCCGCACATGCCCGTACCGTCCACCATGATCGGATTGAGCGAGGCGATGGTCGGGATACCCGGCGTACGCGTCAGCGCAGCCACCGCCTTCATCATCGCGACCGGCCCGGCCGTCAGCACGACGCCGACCTGCTCGGCCGAATCGCCGATCAATTCAGCCAGCTTGCCGGTCACCAGGCCGGCGTAGCCGTAACTGCCGTCGTCCGTGCACGGGTAGACCGCGTCGCAGACCGCGGACAATTCCTCTTCCAGGATAACGTAATCCCGACTCCGTCCGCCGATGATCGCTGAGACACGGTTCCCCGCTTGCTTCAGTGCGATCGCCTGCGGATGGATCACAGCCGTTCCCACCCCGCCGCCGACAAGGACGGCATGACCGAAGTTGCGTATTTCAGTCGGCTTGCCGAGCGGGCCCACCACGTCGAGAATCGAATCGCCGCGCTCGAGTGCACAGAGGCGCGTCGTCGTCGCACCGACCCGTTGAACGACGAGCGTGATCGTACCGCCTACCCGGTCGGCGTCAGCCACCGTCAGCGGAATGCGCTCGGAGTTCTCAACGGGACGCACAATCACGAAATGGCCGGCTCGGTGCCGGGCCGCAATCCGCGGCGATTCCACCACGAGCCACCGCACATCCTTCGCCAGCCATCGTGCTTCGCGAATCAGGAACATCGACTCACCTGTCTCCCGATAGTGCCAGGATGCGATCCGCTAATGGGTAGCATAAGGCTCTATTATGGTCACATCCGTGCAACGGCCAGGGTAAAATAGCGACCTTGCTCTCCCGATTCAACCATGAAAATAACCCGCCCCGAAAGCCCACCTCCTGCCCCCGTAGAATGGTAGGATTCTCCCCTTCGGTCGGCATCTTTCGACACCGTCGCATGTGCCTCGGCGACGCACGATGGCGTGATGGCCATGCGCGAGCGCGATCGAGGTTCATGGCTTTACAGTTTAACGAAATCAGGCAGCGGGCGGTTCGATGAGGGCCGCGAGCCGATCCATCCCCTGGCCGTCCGCCCACTCGGCGAATGGTTGGCCTTCGGTGCGCTCGTCCCGATACGCATTCATGAGGCGTTCGATCGAAAGATGGACGAGTTCGGCCGGCACCTTGATCTTCTTGTCGTCTTTCCCGCAAATGTACCGCCCGAAGGTCGCCTGCGCGCCGAGTCGCCCGCCGACGAGCATATGGTAATGCTCGACGCCCTTTTGCCCTTTGTACATGAAAAGCGTGCCCGTAAGCCCGATGTCGGCGATCTGGTATTGCACGCAGCTGTTCGGGCAGCCCGTCACGGAAATCATCAACGGCTCGTCGAGCACGCCGCGACCTTCGAGATAATCGAGTATCGCCTTGGCGCGGTCCTTCGTCTCGACGACGGCCAGGTTGCAGAACTGCGTCCCCGTGCAGCTCAGCAGATTGTTCCGCAAACGCAGCGCGTCGGTCGGCAGGCCGAGGTCCGCCAGCTCTTTCTTGAGATCGTCGACTTTCGCCGGCGGGATATTCAACAGCAGGATGTTCTGCTTGATCGTCGCGCTGATCTGGCGCTCCGGATGCTCGCAATATGTGTCGGCCAGGTCCGCCAGCGCGATCATCTGCTCGCCGCTCAGACGCCCGCGCGGGATCGGCACGCCCACAAAGGCCAAACCGTTCTTGAGCATCCCCCCGCCGACGTGGTCGTCGTGCTCGGCGCCCTCCGGCGCGACGATCGAATCGTCATGCTCGAGCGGATGGCCGAGGCGCCCTTCGAGCTCATCGCGAAACGCACGCCACCCGACCCGGTCGACGTGGAACTTGAGCCGTGCCCGCAGCCGACCCTGCCGCAACTCGTCGCAGTCGCGGAAAATATGCGCGATGGCGCGAAAAACATTTTTGATCAACTCCATTTCCGGCGGCAGAAACACGCGAAGCGATTGAGCGAAAAAGGGCGTGTCGCGCAGTCCGCCTCCGACCATCAGGCCGAAGCCGCGTTCGATCCGCCCGTTGCGTTCGCGCTCGACGCCGAAGGCCGACGCACAGTTGATCTGCGGAGCCGCGCAATGCGAACGGCAGCCGGTGATGGCCGTCTTGTATTTGCGGGGCAAATCGCTGAACTCCTTGCCCCCCGCGCGGAACATCTCGGCCACCTCTCGGGTGAACGGCAGCGCGTCGACGATCTCGTCGGCCAACTCGCCGGCCAGCGGGCAGCTCGTCGTGTTCCGAGGCGTGTCCCCGCATCCGAAATCCTGGAACATTCCCAGCTTGTTGTAGATGCGGTCCAGCAAGTCGGGCAGATCCTGCAACTGCAGCCAGTGAAGCTGGATGTCCTGGCGCGTGGTCACGTCGCCGATATTGCGACCGTACTGCCGGGCCAACTCGCCGATTTCGCGAAGCTTGAACGCCGACAACGCGCCGCCCGGTATTTTGATCCGGACCATGAAATGGCCCACGTTCGGCTTCTGCCGGTAAATGCCATACCACTTGAAGCGATCGAGATCGTCCGGATCGATCGCGTTGTAATCCCCCGCTGCCGCATACCGGTGAAGATCGTCCCAGACGTCCAGCCCATCCTTGACCTTCTTGATCTGCTCGGCTTTGATCACTTTTTCTGCCATAATCGCCTTCCTGAAAATGCCGCATCCGCAGCGGAATCGCGCGGGCGGCGTGCTTCTTTATGCTAGGAATCCCCCAGCAACCTGTCCGCCTCTTCGCTGTGCCTTTGCGTGGGGGGCAAAGCGCACGGAGCTCAAAAAACATGCCGTGCAGGCTTGAACGAGGCCGTCCCGCGCGAACCTCCCCCATCATCGAAACCGGAATCTTCTTTGTACAGACCCTGTGACAGACTTTCAACCGTTGCCCACCCGTTGCATATGCCATTAGCCAATCACGACTCGGCCGCAATGGGGGGGCAAGGCAAACAACTGTCACACAATAGAGACATGCGTTTGGGCAAGATCTTGGTTACATGGAAGATCGCATGGCCAAGCGTTTGCGAAAAAGCGGTTCGCCAGCGAAACAGTCCCTTTGAGGCTGCGGGCTGTCTTTGCGTGATTCCAAGCCCGCACTCAAAAATACATAAACTGGCTCAACGGCTGTCAGGCACCCGGACGGGCGTGTCATGCCCCTGATGGCGCGCCTTGAGGATCTGGAGGAACTGTTCCACGGTCTCGCGGAAGGCATCCTCACGTGGAGCGACCTCCGGAGCCGGCGAACCGGTACGCAGTGCCTGACCTCCCTGCTCGACCGCCTTTTTCATATTGGCCAGACCGAACTCTTCCAGGCCGCTGCAATATTCGGCATATCCCAGCAGGAAGCGCAGCCGCGCATCTTCGTGAACTTCGAGCCGTCTTTCGAGATCCGCCCGTCGCAGATCGATCACATGCACGTCCGGCAGAAAGGACGCCAGATCGATCCGGAACGCACCGAGAGGCCCGAATAACCGGATGGCGTCGAACAGATCGCCCACGCTGCTGAGATAATCGCCCGCTGCCAGCAGCGCCATGGATCGCCCCAGCACGGGCAGCGGATTGTCCGGGGCGATCGTTCGTGCGACCAGGTAGGCCTCAGCCGCACGATAATACCGCCCCTCCTGGAGCGCCTGTTCCGCGTAGGCCAACTGGCGGTTCAGCAGGGAATCGTCCTCGCCCACGAAAGTTTCCAGCGACGGAGCGGCATAGGTCTCGTCGTCCAGCTCCGGTGCCCGTTCCCGGACGGCTTCAGGAGCGACCGGCATCTCATCAACCGCCGCCAGATCTTCCGGCAGGGCCGGCTCCTCTGTTTCGGGCCCTATCGGCCGCAGGAGTTGCTGCCGGGCGGTCTGATCGCGCATCCAGCTGTAAACATCACCCGGCCGACCTGTGGCGACAGCCTCCGGGTCGACCATGAGCCGAGGCGCCTCGGCCAGATCCTGCGCATCGAGACCATGCTCGGGCGGCTGGGCCAGGCGCGGAGTCGTGAATGCCTCTTCTTCAGCGGCACGCTCCATCACCCGAGCCAGATCCTGCCCGCGATGGGCATGGGACCAGCCGAGCGGATCGTCCGGACGTTCCGCCCGTTCGGTCAGCCTCTCCGGTCGCCCGACCCGGACATCCAAGGGTCCCATCAGCGAGGCGGGCGGCGCCATGCTCTCCACGCGGGCTACACCTTCCCCCGCACGCGCCTGCGCTGCCAGTTCCGTCACGGGCACCTCGCGAAAGGCCACCCCGAAGAGCGGACTGGCCAGCAGCCGTTGATTGACTTGGCCGTCCACGGGCACATCGGAATACGCCCGGATCATCCGCGTCGGCACAGTCAGCGGACCTGACGGATGCGCCAGTCCCTCGGCCAACGGGCTTTCAGTCAACCCCGGCCGGGCCAGGTCCGTCAGGGGCACCTGGAAGGGATCCCGCGGCATGAGCGTCCCGGCCTGACGGCGACCGAGCAGAATCCGGCCCGTCGTGTCCACGGTCGAATACGGCGAATAAAAAGCGCCGGCCGATGGCCCCGTCAATTGGGCCGGGCCGGTCAAGTCCGTACGGTAAGGTGAAAAGCCGCGGTAGTCGGCGATGTTGTAGCTGTCACGGAAAAAACCGGTCAGACGGTCCGATGGAAGAAGATCGCCCGCAGCGACGCCACCTTGCACAGCCGTCGAACCCAAACCAAACGTGCGCGGGTCGCTGATCGGAGAAAACCCGCGAAAACCGCGACCGAACGGTACGTTACCAGTCACGATCCGGTTGCCGGCCTGGAAATCGTGCGGCGGGCGCGCGGGGTTCAACCCGCCGGACCCCAGACGCAGATTGGCGTCCAGCACCTGGCCCTGCTCGATGCGAACTTGCCCTGTGACCGGACCCACAACCCCACCGACGACCATCGCCAACGCCGATAAGAAGCTCACGTGTCGCATAGTACACCTCTCCAGCCCTGCGCACCGTCAAATCCGCCTTCCGTACTGGCTTGTTCCGATGATTCCTTGGCGGAAAGCGGCTTAACCACTTTTCACAGATATCGTCACTTTATTGTAGCACAGATGAGCGACAATGGGCCAAGCTCGCCTCAGCCCCACAGGCGCTTGCCCCGGCCGCGCTTGAGCAGATCGTGCGTATCGAACAGGAGGCGAGGAATGGCCAGCTTCTCCGGGCAACGCGGCAGACATTGGCCGCATTCCGTGCAATGATCGCCCATCTGGCCGTGGAACCAGTCGAAGCTGCCGTCCAGCAGGTTGTAGCGGAACGTACCGTATTCGAGCATGTCGAACGCGACGGCTGCGTTCCTCAGCCGCAGCAGTTCGGGGATATCGATCCCTTCCGGGCACGGCAGGCACTTCTGGCACTCGGTGCAGAAATCAGCCCCGAGCGACGCGCGACGGTGCTCCTCCCAGCGCTGCAGTGCAGCCCGTTCCTGCTCGGTCAACGGTCCCACGTTGTCAGCCACGGCCATGGGCGCGTCGAGTTCCTCCGGCACGGAAGGCCCCACGGAAAGCGTGTGGATGCGCGGGTCGGCCAGCAACCATCGCTGGTTGAGATGCATCGGGTGCAAGGGCGCGGACAGCCGTTGCAGCGTCTCGGTCGGCTTGAAGAGCAGGCCGCCCTTTTCGTTGGGGCTGATGATGAAAACGCCCATGTCCAGCTCGGCCGCCCGCTCGATCACCGGCGCATGCGCCTGGTAGAACCAGTAATAGTGCAGGTTGATCGACTCGAACATCTCCGTGTTCACGGTTTTCAGCAGGATCGGTGTCTTGCCGTGCGTCGAGAAGCCGACGTGTTTGACCGTGCCCGAATCGAGCAGCTTGCGGACCGCCCGCCACGTCTGCTTTTCGTCGACCGCCCATGCGAACTTCTGTTCGTTGTTGATCCCGTGGATGTCGAGGTTGTCCAGCACGTCGATGCCGATCTTTTCCATCGACGTCTCGAAGTCCTGCATGAACCGGTCGTAGGTCGGCCGCGGCGCGATCTTCGTGGTGATATGGACCGATGTGCGGTCGATCGCTTTCAGCGCCCGGCCGAGCAGATCCTCGCTCGTGCCGTACCCGCGTGCCGTCTCGAGATGGTTGATCCCCAGCTCGACCCCGCGCTGCACGACCCGCGTCGCATTGTCCGGATCGCCGCTCATGTAGCGCATGAGACCGAGCGAAAATACCGACAAACGCATCTCCGTCTTGCCGAAACGGCGATACTGCATGCGAACCCCCTGCAATGGCAATCTCCCGCACACGGTCGTACGGCCGTTGATGCGAACCGTCGTCGATCGTTGCAGGTATCGAAATTACGAATGTAGGGGTGAGCCCGAGGTTATTCAAGTAAAGGCGAGGAGTCGAAACATTCCGTCAGGAAGGAGAGGCATCTTCGCAATGGGCATCCAAAGGCCAGGGCAGGCCGTAGAGGACGCGCACAGCCTTGGTCATTTTTTCGAGATCGAGCTCGGTACCGTTCGACGCATGTTCGCCGCATTCCTGGCCATCGCTCGGTGCGTTCCCGGCTGATCCCGCCCGGCCTCGGGCGAGGGATTTGAGGACGTCGGCCAACTTGGCCAGCTCGGCCACCGACAGGGGCGGGCCGTCCTCGTCGCCGAGCGCCTGGTTGACGCGGCTGAGCAGCAGCACCTGGCTGCCGTTAATCAGCCGACGGCGGAAATCGTCCGGCAGGCAACCGAGCACGCCGGCCATCACCTGCGAGGCGACGGCCGGGCGAACCCACTGCTCGAGTTTGCGGGCATAGTTCCGAAGTGCAGCGAGCGACAGGCCGTACCGGCTCTTCAGCTCGAACGTCCGGGCGATGGCCTCCAGCGTCCCGCAGCCGCTCGGCCGCAGCAGGATAGCCGACTCGAGGCGCAAACGCGCGTCGGCGGGCATTTTTCGAAAGACGGCCGATCGGAGCAGCCAGGCGGGCGCAGCCTCTGACTCCGTCTCAGCCGGCTGAGCCTTGGCGACCCCCCTGCCGTTCGACTTCGGCTCATCGGCCGAGGCCTTTACCCCGGGCTCCGGCAGCCGCCTGGATCGGCTGGAGGTCGGCCGGGCCGGTCGTGCACTGGCTTGGCCTTCGGTTCGCGCCATGGGATCCTCCGAAACCTTCGGGGATTGCCACCCCTCCCGCCCTGGACATCATCCTCATTGGCTGAAAACGCGCGACGCGTTCCGGCTTCGGGCATGGCCGAGAAGGCGGCGATTGATGAATTTATTTCGATCGGAACTGGAAACAGGGAACCGCCCGCTTGCTCGGCGCATCTAACAGTAGGATGATGCATTGGAGTCGCCCCCACCAAAGGACGACAATAGAGTGAACCGTTCGACGTCCCCTACGCGTTAAATGGAGGATCACCCGCATGACCGCGCACATGATCACACTAAAGCGCGCCGCCGTCCGAGCCGCATGCGTCCTGCTCGGAGCGGTGCCTGGGTTGGCAGCCGCACAGACGGACGCGCCGAACCCGCCGGCCGCCACAGCCTTGACGATCTACAGCTCCGCACTGCCCGGCGCGATCCCGCCCGAGCTTTACGCACCCGGTGCACGGGGTCGCTTCCGCGGCGAAATCCCCGGCCACGCAGTCATCAAGCAGGAACGCGGCTTCGATCTGGGCTCGGGCCGTTCCACGATCCGCTTTTCGGACGTGGCCGCCCGGATCGACCCGACGACGGTAGCCTTCATCTCGCTGACCGATCCCGATACGACGCGCGTCCTGGAACAGAACTTCCAGTTCGACCTGGTCAGCCAGGAGAAGCTCATGGAGCGCTTCCTCGACCAGGTGATTACCGTCGAACAGTCCCACGGCGAAAAGATCGAGACGATCACGGGCACCCTGTTGAGTACGACCAACGGCGGGATCATCTTGAAGGACAACGCCGGACAGGTGCGGATCATCAATCACTACAGCAACGTGCTGTTCCCCGAGCTGCCGGGAGGACTGATCACCCGGCCGACGCTCGTCTGGGACGTCCTCACCGAACAGCCCGGCCCGCATCGCACGCGCGTCACTTACCAGACGGACGGCATCACGTGGTGGGCGGACTACAACGTCGTCTTCGCCGAGGGCGCCGACGCCAACAGCGGGCTGCTGGATATCGGAGCCTGGGTAAGCATCATCAACCAGTCGGGCGCGACCTACACGGACGCCGGCCTGAAGCTGG
Source organism: Phycisphaerae bacterium (assembly GCA_003557125.1). GTDB lineage: Bacteria > Planctomycetota > Phycisphaerae > UBA1845 > PWPN01 > PWPN01. The sequence continues at coordinate 12,201 of PWPN01000021.1, forward strand.
TCGCCGGCGACGTGCATCGCGTGCCGAGACCGATGCCCGCCTATGACATGCGCGTCATGCGGGCCATGGCTGCACCCGAAGAGGCCATGCCCGGCTTCGAGCAAAAGCCCTTCTTCGAGTACCACCTCTATACGCTCGGCCGACCCACGACGCTGCCGAATAACTCGACCAAACAGCTCGAGCTGTTCGAAACCGCCCGGCAGGTGCCCTGCGAAAAAGTGCTCGTCTACGACGGGCTCGGGCAACGGTTCCGCCACATGTTCGGCCGACCGATGACGGATCGCGGCTTCGGCACCGAATCCGACAAGCGCGTGGACATCTACCTCGAATTCAAGAACGAGGAGGCGGTGGGGATGGGCATGCCGCTACCGGCCGGCCGTATCCGCGTCAGCAAGCTCGACCCGGCCGACGATACGCTCGAATTCATCGGCGAAGATGCCATCGACCATACGCCCAAAGACGAAAAGGTGCTCATCAAACTGGGAACCGCCTTCGACGTGGTCGGCGAGCGCACACAAGTCGATTTCCGCGTCGACACCCAGCGCAACTGGATGCAGGAGACCATCGAAGTCAAGGTGCGAAACCACAAAGACGAGGATGTCAAGGTCATCGTCAAGGAGAACCTCTACCGCTGGATGAACTGGGAGATCACGGACAAGACGCAGCCTTTCGAAAAGATCGACGCACGAACGGTCCATTTTCCCGTGACGATCGAACCGTCCGGCGAAGCAGTCGTCCGTTACACGGTGCGATACACCTGGTAAATTCGACCTGCGATCCGATCGTATCCTACCCGGGGAGCATCCCCATGCTCCCCGGTTTTTTTATATCGATGTCATTTCATGACACGCGTTCGATACTGCATACGGACACTTCCCCATTGCAGCGATAGTTCACCTAGCATTCTCCACAGCATATTAAAAAGAATGGCCGTCTTGGAGTGCATTCTTATGCACTTTAATGTCCGAATATATGCCACGTTTAAGCATAGTTTCACTTGCGTCCTCGGGCACATTCAGCCTGAGTGCGCGGAAACAGTGAGCATCCCTACATTTAGTTGGATGATGTCTCAAAAAATAGCATGTCTTCGTTGGCGATGATCGCGAACAGGCCTACATTCTGTAGTGATGCCTGTAACGTCTTACCCTTGCGTGGAATAACCGTTCGACATCCATGCAGGCACGCGTGATTTCAAAGAAACATCGGGATGCACTTGAAAGAGGGCGCCTTCGCGAACGTCCCGTCTCACGAATAAAGCCGTAATGGCTTGTAATCAACGTACGGGAAGAGGGCTTTCCATAGAACGAAGGGAAGCGGGTGTATCTAGCGCACGAGGGCGCCATGCCAATTGTTGGACGTCTTCGGTGTGCGCATTTGACAGGAGAGAATGTTATGCGAAAAAGGAACAAAGTTCGAAATCAGGTCATTCAGATTTGTCTTGTCCCCCTCTTGATGATGGGGGCACAGGCCTTGGGACAGAATGCCGATCTCGAGGTGGAATTGATTATCGTCCCTGAAGAGGTGGTGTGCGAGTCTACAGCCACCTACATCGTGCGGGTCGCGAACAACGGCCCGGACAATGCAGAGGCGGTCATTGTGACGCACGAACTGCCGCAGTGCGTCGTGTTCGAGGATTTATTGACCCTCACGCAGGGAACCGCCTCGCTTGCGGCTCGCGTGATTACCGTGGATTTCGGCACGATCGAGGCGGACGCCGAAGCCTTGGCCATTTTCAATGTGACCGTAACGCGCGAATGCGCGCCCTCGTACGAGAGCGTCGCCACCGTCACATCGGAAACCGTCGATCTGAACATGCAAGACAATGAGGTAACGGTCGAGACGGAAGTCGTCTGCGGCCAATTGAGGGTCGAAAAATTCGGGCCGGAAGAGGCCGTCCAGTGCGGCGACACGATTTCTTATGTGATTCTCGTGCAGCAGGATCTGCCGGGCAATATCGACGACCTCGACGAGGTGATCGTTACGGACGAGCTTCCCCAATGCCTGGAGGACGTGACCTGCGTCGTCAGCGAGGGAACCTGCACCGTGAACAATGCGAACGTGCTGACAGCCGCGTTGGAAGTGCCCGAAAACGGGGCTGCGGTCGTATTGATCATCACAGGGACCGTCACGGAGGCCTGTTCGCCATCGATCAGCAATGTGGCCGAGATCAGCGCCGAGGGCCTGGATCTCGATCCGATCGATCTGACCAACGATAACCTCGTAACTGAAACCGTGACCACGGCTGTGGCATGCCCGACCGGGGCATGCTGTTTTCCCGAGCTCGATTGCGAAGTCCTTCCGCAATACCAGTGTCTCGATGAAGAAGGTTTCTATATGGGTGACCAGACGACCTGCGAGCAGGTCGATCAAGATGGTGACGGGATCTGCGACGTCTTCGATCCGACCCCGGATCCGGATCCGGATGATGATCGCGACGGGCTGATTATCGACATCCTCCCGAGGTGCGGCATGGGGACCGGCCTCATGATGATGCTGACTTTCACGGGCTTGGTCGGATTGAAACGCCGACGAAGCTGCTGATAAGCAACAACGAGGCACGGCTATGATCGCGTAATTGTCCGGACCGACTCCACTGTCGCCAGGCGCCACGACCGTATCTTGAGAACCATCGGCCGACACGCCGATCGACTCAGGGACGGCCGTGGCGTCGCTTTTTTACGCCGACAGGATTCCCATCACTTACGCCAATCGATCCAGCCCCCTCCCCCAGAAAAAGCTCTCGACGGTAGATCCACTTCAACTTGCCAAATGTATAGCGCCGTATTACAGTATTTCACCTTCGGCTCAGGTTGCCACGGAACCGCTCCATTGGATAATTGGCCTGTACTTTGAACGGGAGGTTGCGAAATGACTGAACGCCATGATCCTTCACTTGATACGCTGTGCCTTCATGCCGGCCAGGAGCCCGACCCGACCACGACCGCCCGGGCAGTGCCGATCTACGCAACGAGCAGCTACGTGTTCAAGGATACGGATCATGCCGCCGACCTTTTCGCGCTCAAAGAGTTCGGCAACATTTACAGTCGGCTCATGAACCCGACCAACGACGTGCTCGAAAAGCGGCTCGCTGCACTGGATGGAGGCGTGGGGGCCTTGGCTGTCGCCAGCGGGCAGTCCGCGATCACCACAGCCATCTTCACGATCTGCCGGGCCGGGCAGAACATCGTCTCGTCGACCGCACTTTACGGCGGGACCTGGACGCTGTTCACCCAGACCTTCCCGAAGATGGGCGTCGAAGTCCGCTTCTTCGATTCGGATCACCCCGAGCAGATCACCTCGCTCATCGACGAAAACACGCGATGCGTCTTCCTCGAATCGATCGGCAACCCGAAAAACAACGTGCCCGACTTCCGCAGGATCGCCGACATCGCCCATAAAGCAGGCCTGCCCGTCATCTGCGACAACACGGTCATGACGCCGATTTTGTTCCGTGCGTTCGAGCACGGGATCGACATCAACGTCTACAGCTGCACGAAGTTCATCGGCGGGCACGGGCTGCACATCGGCGGCGCCATTGTCGATTCGGGTCGCTTCGACTGGACGGCGGAGCCGGAAAAATGGCCCGAGTTCACCGCGCCGGACCCCTCCTATCACGGGATGGTCTTCGCAGAGGCGCTCAAGCCGATCGGCAACATCGCCTTCATCATCAAGTGCCGTACGCACTTTCTGCGGGACGTGGGCCCGTGCATGAGCCCGTTCGCCGCCTTCCTGTTTCTCCAGGGCGTCGAGACGCTCCACCTGCGGATGGCACGCCACTGCGAAAACGCGCTGGCCGTCGCCCGGTTCCTCGAAAAGCACCCGGCCGTGGAGTGGGTCAACTACCCCGGATTGCCCACCCATCCGACGCATCAACTGGCTCAAACATACCTGACCCGCGGTTTCGGGGCGATCCTGGGGTTCGGAATCCGCGGCGGGATGGAAGCGGGCAAGAAATTCATCAACGCCGCCAAGCTGATGAGCCACCTGGCCAATATCGGCGACGCCAAGACGCTTTGCATCCACCCGGCCAGCACGACCCACTCGCAGCTGACAGCCGACGAGCAGGCCCAAACGGGAGTCGTCCCGGAATACGTGCGCCTTTCCGTCGGGATCGAGGATGCAAGCGACATCATCGCCGACATCGAGCAGGCGCTGTCCGCGTCACAGAAGTAAGACGAAGAAAGTTCACCATGTGCTGATACAGCAGTCTTCTTTTTGTTTCTATGGCACCCCTCTTGCGTCCCAGGGCGCAGGGGGGTACTTTTGGTATCGGAAGCCCGAGGCTCTTTGAATCGACGACGCGACGGAAGAAGAACATGTCGAACGGGAGTTGTGCGACGTGAGCGATTTCGACGAAGGCACTACCGAGCCATGCACCGAGGCGGAGAGTCCTCGGCTCATTGTTCCGCCGCAACGCGTGACGCTCTTCGAACCGCCCGAGGTGCTCCAGCTCCGGTGCGGTCGCACGCTGGAAAACATCCAGGTCACGTATGAGACGCTCGGCGAGCTGAATGCCGACAGATCCAACGCGGTGCTCGTCTTCCACGCGCTGACCGGCGATGCCCACGTGGCCGGCTACCACCATCCCGACGACCGCAAGCCGGGCTGGTGGGACGCCATGGTCGGCCCGGGCAAGCACATCGACACGGACAAGTATTTCGTAATCTGCGCGAACAACCTCGGCGGCTGCAGCGGTACGACCGGGCCGGGCGACGTAAATCCGGCGACGGGCCGACGGTGGGGGCTCGATTTTCCGGTCATCACCGTCGAGGACATGCTCGAAGTACACCGCGCACTGATTGACCATCTCGGAATCGACAGGCTGCTGAGTGTGGTGGGCGGCTCGATGGGCGGGATGCTCGCGCTCGAATGGGTCGTGCGTTTCCCGGAGCGGGTCGCCTCGGCCATCCTGATCGCGACGACGCCTCGACTCAATGCCCAGGGGATCGCCTTCAATGCCGTCGGCCGAAACGCGATCCTGGCGGACCCCAATTTCAAGAACGGCCAATACGCCGACGATGCCCCCCCGGAGCGAGGCCTGTCCATTGCACGGATGGTCGGGCATATCACCTACCTCTCCGAGCAGGGCATGCATGAAAAGTTCGGCCGTCAGCTCCGCCACGCGACCCGCTACAGCTACGACTTCGCCAGCGAGTTCTCGGTCGAGACCTACCTCGATCACCAGGGGCGGATCTTCGTCGAGCGATTCGACGCCAACAGCTATCTCTACATTACCAAGGCCATGGACTACTACGACCTCAGCGCAAAGGCCGACTCGCTGGCCAAGGCGATGAAGGACACGCAGGCCCACTGCCTCGTGCTCAGCTTTTCGGGCGACTGGCTCTTCACGCCCGCACAATCGCGATCGATCGTCGACGCGTTGCTCGCTAACGACAAGAAGGTCTCCTACTGCGAGCTTAGATCGCCCTACGGGCACGACGCATTCCTACTCGAGACGGAAGTCCTGGGCCGGATGATCCGCGGTTTTCTGGCGGGCATGTCGGGAAGCCCCGTGCGGGATGGCGATATCCACATACGACCTTCCCGAGTGCAGCCGGTGATCGAGAACTCCTGGGCACGCCAACGGGTGGATTACGACCGCATCGAAGCGATCATCCCCGAAGGTTCCAAGGTGCTCGATCTGGGGTGCGGTCGCGGCGTGCTGTTGAGCCGGCTCATTCAGAACAAGCACGTGGACGGCCTGGGCGTCGAGGTCGAACAGAAAGCGTTGTGCGATTGCATCGACCTGGCCCTGCCCGTGGTCGACCTCGACATCGAAGCCGAACTCGGCAGCTTCGCGGCCCAATCCTACGACTACGTGGTGCTCTCGCAGACGCTACAGACGCTGCATAAACCCGACGTGGTCCTGCGCGAGATGGTGCGGATCGGGCGGTATGGGATCGTCAGCTTTCCGAATTTCGTCCACTGGAGGCCTGTCCTTCAGATGGTGCTGACGGGGCGTACGCCGGTGACGGAGGAACTGCCTTTCTGGTGGTACAACTCGCCGAACCTGCGCCACCTGACGCTGCGCGACTTCGAGGCCTATTGCCGCGAAAACGACGTCCGGATCGTTCGTCGAATCGCCTTGAGCGACGGCGGGGGCGAGCCGATCCGATTTCTCCCCAGCGTCCGGGCGGCTGAGGCGATCTTCGTCATTGCAAGCCGATCGTAAGAACCACCAGTGTCCATAGAGCGGCACCGACGGGCGAGACGCCCGCACCACCCTGTAGCGTCCGCCCCCCGTGGCGGACGAGAAAAAAAACAGAAAAGCTCACGCAGGGTGCCACTGGCGGCTTGTCCGCCAGTGTTGTGTCCGGAGAGCGGAAACGTCCGCCACGGGGGGCGGACGCTACAGGG